>CAMDEC010000011.1 GCA_945893395.1 Bifidobacterium breve | reverse complement strand
GTTTTGCCGGCGACAACACACTTTGAAGTGCATGATCTTGTGGGTTCGTATGGTTCGTATACGGCACAAGTGATCAGCCCGGTGATTGAGCGCGTTGGCGAGTCGCGCACGAATAATGAACTCGCCGCAGGATTGGCAACCCGACTGGGTTTCAGCGCCGATGAATTTAACGGTGCGCCACAATTTATCGCCGATCGAATCGCCGAACAGAAAAAACACTCTTTGAAGTTGCGTGAAGTCGGCACGACCGTGCAATTTGAAGACACTTGGCCGACTTTTGCCGACAAGCGAGCGCGACTGTATGCCGCCGAGAGCGAACTACCGTTGCCGCAATATCGCGCAGCAGACGAAAAGTATCCGTTGGTGTTGATCTCGCCGGCGACTTCACACACGATCAACTCGATGTTTGCTGATACCGATCCACCGAGAGTTGCGATCTCGATGCATCCGCGAGATGCAGCGCAACGCAAATTGATCGACGCCAAGAGGGTGATTGTGCGCAACGATGTTGCTGAGATCGAGATTGATTTGGTGATCGACGAAACTTTGCGACCAGGAGTTTGTTTCATACCGAAAGGCTTGTGGCTGCGCGCAACACAAACAGGTTTGACATCTAATGCGTTTGCGCCTGATGAATTAAATGACTTGGCGAGTGGTGCGTGTTTCAATGACGCGCGAGTCGAAGTGACGGTGGCTTAATTAAGAAATTAGTTTGCGTGGTTGTGGCTGTGACTTTGGCAGGGTGCAGTTCACTGAACATTGGCAGTAGCGGCGACTCTGATGTGTTGTCGGGTGTTGGGCGAATACCTGGCTACGACTTTGGCACGGCAATAACTTTGCCCGAAGGTTTTGAAATTGAATTACCACAAGTGCTCGGTGGATTAATTGGTCCGAAGGTCAGCGGCAATCGATTATTGATGATCGGAGACTCGATTTTGGCGTCGACTTCGAGTCGCTACGGCAATGAAATGTGCAATGCGCTCGTGCCGCTTGGATGGCAAGTTGCGATCGAGGCTGAAGCCAGCAGGTTCGCCGAGTTTGGTGTGCGCGTGCTTGAACAGAGGCTGAATGCCGAAGCAGGTTGGGATGCTGCGGTTATATTTCTCGGCACAAATTACGAAGGCAACAAAGATTCGTATGCCAAACAGATGCGCAAGATCGTGGCGAAACTTGCGCCACGACCAGTTCTACTTGTGACGACCTCGTTGTTTAGAAACACTCAGCGCGAAGTGAATGCAGCGATCAATGTGATTGCGGGCGAGTTAGAAAATGTGTCGGTGCTCGACTGGGAGACGATTTCCAAAGAGAAGAGTGTGCTCAACAAAGACGGTGTGCATCTCTCACCAAAAGGACGCAGTGTTTTTGCCGTCGCGGTTGCTCGTGCTTTGGATATTGCTCCGCTCAGAGAAGGTGCGTGTCTTGAGTCTAAGTTTCGTGATGACTCTGCGGCGGCAAAAGATGTGATGCCCGAGCCCGTCGACTCGGTGGTTGAGCCGAGCACAGAGACGACGCCTTGATTGTGCGCGACTATCAAATTCAGTCGCTGACCATCTAGCGTGCTGTCTAACGTGACGGTGTAGGCCGCTCGCACAACAGGAGCAAGAAAATGAAAATCGGAATTTTTGGTGGGACAGTAAATTCAGGAACTCTCGACGATGTCGTTGCAGAAGCAAGCCAGGCTGAGCGAGACGGCTTCGCGAGTTATTGGGCACCAAATATCTTTGGTCATGATGCGTTGACTGCATTAGCGATAGTCGGTCGCGAAGTGCCACGAATTGAGATAGGCACGAGTGTTGTGCCGACCTACCCGAGACATCCAATGGCAATTGCACAGCAATGCCACACGGTCAACGCTGCCTCGAAGGGTCGACTGTGTTTGGGTATCGGTCTCAGTCATAAAGTCGTGATTGAAGGCATGCTCGGGATCTCGTTTGAAAAACCGGTGCGACACTTGCGCGAGTATCTTTCGATTTTGATGCCGCTTGCGCGATGTGAGAACGCGAACTTCGCAGGTGAAACTTTGACGACACGAGGTTCGCTTTCTGGTGTCGGTTCTTCGCCGTTTTCGGTTGTTGTTGCCGCGCTTGGCGAGCAAATGTTGCGTGTCACGGGCACGCTTGCTGATGGCACGTTGACTTGGTGCACTGGGCCAAAAACTCTTAACTCTTTGACAGTGCCGACAATTGTTGAAGCAGCGAAGAAAGCTGAGCGCAAAGCACCGCGTGTGATCGCGGCGCTACCAGTTTGTGTGACCAATAATGTTGCGCGCGCGACAGAGACTGCAGCCAAGGTGTTTCAGATTTATGGGCAGTTGCCGAGTTATAGAGCGATGCTCGACCATGAAGGTGCGGCAGGGCCGGCTGACATCGTGATTGCTGGCACCGCCGCGATAGTGAAGCAGCGAGTTGCAGATTTGGCCGGTATCGGCGTGACAGATTTTGCGGCTGTTGAATTTAGTAGCGACCCGCAAGAAATTGTCGAAACGCGTGCGGCGATGAAGTCGCTAATTTAATTTTTCAGATTTAGTTTTTTTTTGTTTTAACTTTGGCTTTTGCTTCGGCACGCTTGGCAGCGCGCGCTTTGGCTTGAGTGGCGGTGACTTCGGCGTGGTGGGCATGACACAGAACTTCGAGCCCACCGATGCCACGACTATTGGGGTTCAAGTGATGATGACACCCAGGACCGTAACCTGCGCCATTGCGGGGGTTGATGTGATTGACTTCGCAGTCACGCCGCTCTGCAGAGCAACCAGATCGCTGACATCGATATTTGGAGCGCCGTTTGGCTGCTGATCGGGCGAATCGCCAAATGTGATTTCGTTGCCAATCGCGTGCGCATTTGTTCGAGCACCAAGTGCGACGGCGAGTCGACTCGATTAGTTTGTTGCAAAGTTGACAGCGACCCGGCTCGCCAGCCCATTGCCCGAGCGGACAAGAAATTCGTTCTTCGTCCAGCGACACTATTTGCGAATTTGAACTGGGGTGCCGAGTGCTGTCGTGTTGACGATTTCAAAAAAGTCGTTGCCTTTGTCGTCGACGACGATGAATGCTGGAAAGTTTTTGACTTCGATCTTCCAGATGGCTTCCATGCCGAGTTCTTCGTATTCGAGCACTTCGACTTTTGTGATGCAGTCTTGCGCGAGGCGTGCCGCGGGACCGCCAATTGATCCGAGATAAAAACCGCCATGTGTTTTGCAGGCTTGTGTAACTTGCGTCGAGCGATTGCCTTTGGCCAACATCACCAGGCTGCCACCGACACGCTGAAATTCGTCGACATAACTATCCATGCGACCGGCAGTTGTCGGGCCGAACGAACCCGACGTGAAACCGGCCGGCGTTTTTGCCGGGCCTGCGTAATAGACGCAATATTGCTTGAAGTAGTCGGGCAGGCCTTTGCCCGAATCGAGGCGCTCTTTGAGTTTGGCGTGCGCGAGATCGCGGGCGACGACCATCGGACCATTAAGCATGATGCGAGTTTTGACCGGAAATTTCGAAAGTGTCGCACGCACTTCGCTCATCGGGCGATTCAGGTCGATGTTGACAACTTCTGTCGAAAGGTCTTCGTCGGTGACTTCGGGCAAAAATCTTGCTGGGTCTTGTTCGAGTTGTTCAAGAAAGATGCCATCTTTTGTGATTTTGCCGAGTGCTTGACGGTCCGCGCTGCATGAAACTGCCATCGCTACGGGGCAGCTCGCGCCATGTCGCGGCAAGCGAATGACTCGAACGTCGTGGCAGAAATATTTGCCGCCAAATTGTGCACCGATGCCGGTTTGTTGAGCGAGTTTGAGCACTTTGGCTTCGAGGTCGATGTCGCGAAAGGCATGACCAGTGGGCGAACCTTTTGTCGGTAGTGAATCTAAATATTTGGTGCTGGCGAGTTTTGCTGTTTCGACGGCATATTCGGCTGATGTGCCACCGATGACAACAGCGAGGTGATAGGGCGGGCAAGCAGAAGTGCCGAGAGTTTGCATTTTGTCGAACAGCCATGGTAATAAAACTTTTTCATTGAGCAAGGCTTTCGTTTCTTGAAACAAATAACTTTTGTTTGCCGAGCCGCCACCTTTGGCGATGAACAAGAATTTGAATTCATCGCCGTCAGTAGCACTGATTTTTATTTCGGCAGGCAGGTTCGTGTTGGTGTTGACCTCTTCGAACATCGTGATTGGCGCGAGTTGGCTGTAGCGCAAGTTCGAGATTTGGTATGTGTTGTAGATGCCTTTGGCGATTGCCTCTTCGTCGCCGCCACCCGTGAAGACGAGCTGTCCCTTTGAGGCTTTGACGATCGCAGTGCCCGTGTCTTGACACATCGGCAAAACACCACCGGCGCTGATGCTGGCGTTCTTTAACAAGTCGAGGGCAACGAAGCGATCGTTGGCGCTGGCTTGTGGATCTTTGAGAATGTCGGCGAGTTGTTGCAGGTGTTCAGTGCGCAGCAAATGTGCGATGTCACGCATCGCATGCTCGGTGAGAGTTGTGATTGCGCTGAGATCAACGCGCAGGAATGTGCCGAGATTTGTTTTTTCGGTGGTGACACCGTCGCTAGAGATTTTGCGATAAACAGTTTTGTCTGGACCGAGTGGCAATAACGGCGAGTTGACGAATGGCTCGGGTTGTTTTTTTGCCACGACTACAGGCTATTCACAAAACCGACTTAGACGAGTGCGGGTGTGCCTTTGAACGAACCTGGGTCGCCTGCAATTGGAATGCTGGGCTTGCGCCACGAGACTACGGTGGCGATGTGTTCTGCGACACCGCTCCAGGCTTTGGCATTCCATCCTTGTGCGTTGACTGGAACTGTGCCGTCAATCTGCAAATAAACGAACGCCGGCAGTTCGGTGAGCGAAAGTTGCTTAACAAATGTCCGTGATGGATCGCAGAACACGAGAAACTCATCGGCATTTGGTCCGAGGAATTCGCGCGCTTCGTCGGCTGTTGCAGTGATCACGAAATTGGTACGCACCGACGCGCCGGCAAATTGACGCAGGATGCGAACCGCAGTTGGCAGTATCCATGCGCTCTCGTTGGTGAACGGGTCGAGCACGATTGAAGCGAGATGAAAAGTCGTCAGCCATTCTTCAAGTGGGCGGGCCTTGCCTTTGAGCGGCTGCAGTTGGGTGCCAAGATTTGGTGAAATAATCATCAGCAAAGACCGTAGCAAGTTGGGGATAGCGTTTTGGAAATGCACCCAATTGAGCATCTGCGATATGTGGCGCGGGCGCGCGGTGCAGACCCAGTTTCGCTGGTGCGAGAGACTGCGGCGGCGCTCAGTGGCCTAGGTCACGAGCCGGCGGGCATTGTGCTGGCGACGCGACGAATTGTGCAACGACACCCGACCTGTGCGCCGTTGTGGTGGTTGTGCAGTCATGTGCTGGGTGCGCTTGACCCGTTTTCGACACTGCGAGATTGCGAAGAAGAAATCAAAAACGATACGACGATAAAAAATTTGCGTGACGCAGTGCCGCAGGATGCCGTTGTTTGTGTTGTGGGTTGGCCGACGGCAGTGTTGCATGCGTTGGCGTCGCGTGGTGATGTAAAAATCTTTGTGGTTGAGAGCGACGGTGATGGTGACGCGGCTGTAGAGCGGCTCGCGACAATGAACGTCGACGCGACGCTGGTGCAATTTGAAGAACTTTCGCGCGTAGTTGGTGGTTGTGACGTTGTAATTGTTGAAGCGTTGGCTGCAGGACCGACTGAGGTTTTGTGCAGTGCCGGTAGTCATGCAGTTGCTGCGCTGGCATATTGCTTGCAAAAACCTGTGTGGTTGGTGATGGCATGTGGCACCCGATTGCCGGCTGCATTGTGGACAGCGATGGTTGCGGGCGCAAGCGCGAGTTCGACTGCGAGTGATGTTGACGTTTTTTCGGCGAGTTTATTTTCGCGGGTGATCTCTAAACATGGCGTGAGCGACGACTTGTCGCAACCGTTCGAAGCCGAGTGCCCACCCACAACTGAGCTGCTGCGCCACAGCGCGATGTAATCGCGCTTGTGACTAGGCGATGTAGAATTTGATTATGTCAGCACGCTCACGAGACTTGCCCCGTCGCTCTTGTTTATCGATTCCAGGATCTTCAGAAAAAATGATGGGCAAAGGCCCTGGCATCGCCGCTGACATGGTTTTCTTGGATCTTGAAGACGCGGTAGCACCAAAAGAAAAAGAATCGTCGCGGGCTCGAGTCGCCAATGCGATTCGCACCCAAGACTGGGGTGACAAAGTTTTGTGCGTGCGCGTCAACGACTGGAGTACGAAGTGGACGGCGTTTGACATCATCGAAGTAGTCGCAGGTGCAGGCGAGCGGCTCGACGAAATTATGCTGCCAAAAGTTGAAACTGCTGCCCAGATCGTGGCGACAGATTTGTTGCTGCGGCAAGTCGAAATCGCCAATGGTTTGCCGGTCGGGCATATTGGCATTGAAGCGCAAATTGAAACTGCGCGTGGGTTGATCAATGTCGAAGAAATTTGTGCGGCGAGTTCGCGACTTGAGACGATAATTTTTGGGCCGGCCGACTTTGCGGCGAGTATGGAAATGCCGGTGCTCACGGGTGGCGTGCAAATCGCCGAATATCCCGGCGATCATTTTCACTATGTGTTTTCAAAAATCTTGATGGCTGGTCGGGCAAATGGTTTGCAAGTGATCGACGGACCATACCTATATATACGCGACTCAGATGGCTTCAAAAATTATTGTCAACGCACGCGAACACTCGGCTACGACGGCAAGTGGGCGTTGCACCCAGATCAAGTGACGATTTTGAACGAGGTTTTCTCGCCGACTCAAGAACAATTTGATCACGCGTGGGCGATTTTGGACGCATATTCATCCGCTACGGAAGGCGAGGGCAAAGGTGCCGTGATGTTTGGTGATGAAATGATTGATGAAGCCAGCCGCAAGATGGCGTTGAAATTTATTTCGCGTGGCAGTCGTGCTGGTCTGAAGCGCAGCAAGTAATTTCGCGCTACAAAATTAAAATTACGGTCACAGTTTTATGACGAAACGCTTTGATGCCTTGTTGTTTGATGCGGGTGGCGTTTTTCTTGTGCCCGATCCGTTGACAACTGGCATGGTGCTTGAGCCGTTTGGCGGCACCACGAGTCTTGGTGCGCTGGTGCGTTGCCACTATGCAGGTATGGCGGCGATTGACGAGGCGACGGCGTCGCAGGCCGCTGGTTCGATTGATCAGATTTCTTGGGTTTCGTATCGCCAGGCATATGCGCGTGAAGCGGGGGTGCCAGACAAAAAGGTAAATGATGCAGCTACAGCACTGCTAAAAGTCTTTTCTGCGTTCTTGTGGCGCTTTCCATTGCATGAGTCTGTTGCGGGTTTGTGGCGGCTGCACTTGTTGGGTGTGCGAATCGGCATTGTTTCCAATGCGAGCGGTCAAATCGAGCGCACTTTGGCCAACGAAAATGTTTGTCAAGTTGGCGATGGTTCTGGCGTGCCAGTTTTGATCGTGACTGACTCACATGTTGTCGGCGTGGCAAAACCCGAGCCACAAATTTTCGACGAAGCGATCGCGGTGATGAATGTGCCACGAGAAAGAATTGCCTATATCGGCGATTCGTTTGTTAATGATGTGGGTGGTGCACGCAACGCGGGGTTGACTCCGTTGTTGCTTGATCCGTTTGGGTTTCACCTAGATAAAGACTGCGAAAGAATCGAGAGTCTGCACGAATTGGTGCGTTTCGTTAGCTAGTTTTTATTTTGTGGTCTCAACAAGTCGTCGAGCGATAACTTTGAGACACAAAGTTTCATCGGCACCTTCGAAAATACTCAAGACGCGTGCGTCGACGAACAGGCGACTCACTGAATATTCTTCGGCGTAGCCGTAGCCACCGTGAATTTGCATTGCTTCGCGCGTGACCCATTCTGCGGCTTTGCAAACATAGGCCTTGACCAAACTTGCTTCCATTGAGCCTTGACCTTTGCCCATAAGTTTGGCGACGGCGTAACTGAACTGTCGTGAACCTTGAATGATGACCGCCATGCGCCCAAGTTTGGCTTGGATTATTTGATACTCGCCGATATTTTTGCCGAACGACTTTCTATTTTGCGCATAGTCGCGCGCTGCTTCGTAGGCAGATTGCATCACACCGACGGCGCGGGCGGCAGTTTGCAGACGACCATTTTCGAAGCCTTCCATTTGATAGTAGAAACCTTTGCCGAGCCCGTCTGTTTCACCGATCAAGTGATCGGCTGAAACCCACCAGTTTTCGATCGCTATTTCGTAAGAGTGCATGCCGCGGTAACCGATTGTGTCGATCGGGCGACCTTCCATGCGGCCACCCGCAGGTTGAGTGAAAACGAAACCGTGCGCTTCGCCGCGGGGCTTGGGCACGATCAGCACGCTTAATCCTTTGTGTGATTTTGTGCGATCTGGATCGGTGCGCGCCAGGAGCATCAAAACATTCGAGCGAGCAGCAAATGTGCACCAAGTTTTTACGCCGTTGATGACGTAGCCATCTTTGCCATCTTGTTGCGTTGCGACTGCTGTTGTTTTGATTGATGCGACATCGCTGCCATAGTCGGGTTCGGTAACGGCCACCGCGACCATCACTTCGGCCGTTGCGAGTTTCGGAAGCCAATGATGTTTTTGGGCTTCGGTGCCGCCTTTTACTAGCGCACGGGTGAGAATTTCAGGGCGAGTGATTAGTGAGCCGCCAATGCCAAGTGATGCGCGCGAAAGTTCTTCCGTGGCGATGCAACTTGCCATGTATTCTCCGTCTCCGCCATCGCTGAAGCCGCCGTATTCGCTGGGGATGGAAAGACCGAATGCGCCAATTTCGGCGAGACCCGAAATTATTTCTTCGGGTACATCGAGGTTTTCGCGGTGCACATGTTCGGCGTGTGGCGCAATTACTTTGTTGGCAAAACTGCGAAACGTGTCTTGTACCATTTCGTAATCGTCGTCTAAATGTCTTGGGCCAGGCGTATTCGCCAACGACGATAGAAAATCTGGGTCGCGAAATTTTTGAACGAAGTCATGCGATTCGGTGAGAGTTGACGGGTCGACACCCCAAAGTTTTTCGCGGCCGATTAATCGCGTGACTAGATCGTGCACCATGTCGGCGACAAATGCGCAAGTGAGTTGCGCTTCAAGTTCGCCTTTTGCGCCGTAGTCGAGCATCGAGCGAGCAGTTTCGACTGCAGCACCAGCGTGCGCAAGGTCGTAGGCGAGAACTTGTTGTGTGTCTGGGCCACCAGTAGCGGCGAGCGTGCGCACACCTTTGCCGATTATTGCATCGGCGAGTTCAATTGTCCGCGCAGCAACGACGAGATCTGCAGTGCTTGTTGAAACTGACATATTGCTAAACGCTACTTAGGTGCACCAAAATTGTCATCATCAAGCCGTAATATGGGCAGATGAATGGCGCTCCCAAGCGACGTAGGTCTAGTGGCCTGCGTTCAACTTTTCGGTGGGCGAAGTGGCCGATCTTTCTGTTGGTGTTTTGGCTGTTTATTTTGCCAATTGTGCCAGGTTTCGGCGATGCGCTGAGCAAACTCAGCGAAGTTAAAACATCCTGGTTATTGCTGGGTGTGGCCCTTGAGTTTGCGGCACTGTTTTGTTATTCGATGCTGACCCATGTTGCTTTGGGTCAGGATGCCGACAAAGTGAACATTTTCACACTATTTCGAATTCAGTTGTCGACGCGATCGCTCGGCAGTTTGGTGCCTGGTGGGTCGGCGGCGAGCAATGCATTGGGATTTAGATTAATGACTTTGGCCGGCGCAAGCGGTCGGGACGCAGGTTTTGCGTTGGCGACGGCCGGTGTTGGTTCTGCGATTGTGCTGAACATTATTTTGTGGGTTGCGCTGATTGTGTCGATTCCTGGTCAAGGCGTTAACGCGTTTTACGGCGTTGCGGCAATTTTTGGTGTGATCGTGATGTTGTTGGCAGGCGGTGTTGTGCTCGGGTTGGTTGACCACGAGGGAAGAGCGGAACGAGTAACGCGATCTCTTGCGAAGCGACTGCGATTTGATCCAGACAAGGCCGGTGAAGTCGCGGTGCATCTCGGCGAAAGGTTGCGTGGTCTTGCCAATGAGCCAAGACTTTTGCGACGAGTATTGATGTGGTCACTTTTGAATTGGGGCCTAGACATCGTGGCTCTTTTTGTTTTTATTCGAGCATTTGGTGGATCGGTTGATATCACTGGACTTGTGATCTCGTTTGGTCTGGCAAATATTTTTACGTCGATACCGATTACGCCAGGTGGGCTCGGCATTGTCGAAGGCATTTACATTCCGTCGCTTGTCGGTTTTGGTTTGTCAACGACGACCGCAACTGTGAGTGTCTTGAGTTACAGATTGGTTCAGTTTTGGTTGCCGATGTTGGTCGGTGGGGTGTGTTATGTGTCGTTGCGCTTCGGAAAGTTTGCTTTGCAACGAGCCAGCGAGTTGAAGTCGTTGCAGCGATACGCCGTAGCTGGCAACAAGGAACGCACCAGTCGTTATGAGTGGGCTGAACGCAATGCAACGACCGACCGAACACGAGAAATTCCGTTGCCGAAGTATGACCCGAAATATGGCCTTGCCGATACAGATGAGTTGCCTGTCACTCCGACGATTAAAGAGTCGCGCGAAGAGTCACACGAAGACCGTCGTCGCGGCAATTAGCGTGTAGAGCGTGACGTCACACGAGCGACCATTCGGTAGATATCTCGAAGATTTCGTAGTCGGCGATATTTATCGCCATTGGCCCGGCAAGACGATTACGGAGGCTGACGATCACCTGTTTTGCATGATCACGATGAATCATCATCCGTTGCATACAAATGATTGGTTTGCACAGCAAAGCGTCCAGGGTCGCAATGTTGTTGTCGGCAACTTGGTGTATTCGCTTGTGCTTGGCATGAGCGTGCCTGATGTGAGTGGCTCGGCGATTGCGAATCTTGAAGTTGAAACCCTGCAGCACAAGCACCCAACTTTTCATGGCGACACGATTCATGCCGAGACGCGGGTTCTGGATGTCAAACCCTCGGCGTCGAAACCTGATCGCGGTGTCGTGACGGTGGAGACGAAAGGTTTCAATCAGACGGGCGACGAAGTTTGCTATTTCAGGCGAAGAGTTTTGGTTTGGAAGCGTGACAGTGCGCCAACTCGTGCGCGACCATACAACCAAGACGATGCCTGGGATTAACTAGCTAGTTTGTTTTGTGATCGCAGCGACGATCGAGTCGTATGACGAGTCGGCTAGCGCACGCATTTCATCGTCGGTGCGATCTTGAATCGGGTGGGGCACGAACACGCGCTGCACTGTTGGAAAGCCGAGTGCGTTGGCTTGCGATTCGGCGGCTTGGACAAAAACATCTGAGGCGATGAACATCGCGGGCACACCGCGAGTTTCAAGATCGACTATGTCGTGCACACTGCACGACGTACAACTGCCTCAATCAGCGAGGGCTTCGATAACCAGCGTGCACTTCGTTGCAATCTCATGGCGCAAATCAACTGGTGCTGGCTTGGTAAATGTCGGCTTGCGAAAGCGCAAGACTTTTGCGCCAGCAGTTGTCAGTCGCGATTCGAGTTGATTCAAGAAAACATCGCCACGTGCTTTCGAAATATCCAGCAAACCGATTGTTTGGCCTGAAATCGTCTTGGGTCGAGCAAGCAAGTCGCGCGAGGTCATTCTCTTTTCGCTGGTCGGATCAAGAATCACGCGATTCGTCATGCAGACACCAACTTAGTCACCGGGTCGCTGCCGACGGAACCGTTGACCCAGCCGCCGATGATCGCGCTGAATAGACCTGCGGGGCCACCTGCGTGCACGAGAAGTAATCCGCCAGGGCGAAACTTGGGCAAGGTCGCATCTTTGAATGCTTCTTGCACGCCTTCAGCCATACCGCCCGCACCGCGCACGATTTCGGCGCCAGGCAACTGCAAACGGTCGTTGATTTCTTGTAACACGCGTTCACGATCCCAGTTGGCTTGTGCAAAAACTCGGGCGTGCTCGGGCCCGAGAATCAACATTGCATCAAATGCAAACGGCAACTTCGGATGATGCACCGTGCGCAAACACGCAGCAAGAGTTTGCGCGAGTTGTTCGGGTTCGCGTGCAAGTTGATCTACAACACAGCGTGGACCTTCGCCAGTGAAAACCGTGACGGTGTTTTGCGAAGCATCAAACCCGCGTGCAACCGCTAGCGAAGTGAACGGTGAGCCGAGGTCGTCTTCGGCGAAACAGAAACCTAATTTGCCAGGGTGGCCATGTGCGGCACGGTCAACTTCGCCCGGGCGACCGCCACCGACATTACGGATAATTAATTGCACCGCGCGTCCAATTGTTAGATTTGCACGATTTCCCTGACCGAGAACATTGACACCAGAGTTCATGCCGATTGCGCGTGTGCCGGGGCCATTACACACGATCACAGGGCCGACAGGCATCGTGGTTGCGAGAACGCCGTGCATATTGAACTCATCGGTGCAAATTGCTTCGATCGCTGCGATAACCCAAGGCAAGTATTCGGGTAAGCAACCCGCCATTACCGCGTTGATAGCGATTTTTTCAACAGTTAGTTCAACCAAGTCTGGGGGAGCGATTGCGACGACTTCTTGTGGCGCTCGTGAAGTGCCATTGAGCATGCGCATCACGCGCTCGGGCGTTGGCGGCACGACTGGCAGACCGTCGGTGAAACCGCGACTGAACATTGCCTCGAACTCGTCCTCGGCCGAAGCAATATCAATTTGTCTGGCGTGCAAAATCTCGCCTGCGAATCGCACGCGAAGTTTGTCGACAATGTCTGGATCGACGCTCATTGAGCCGCAACCTGGTCGAAACTCTGGTAATTCTGCGCCAAGATCGGCGATGCCAGTCAATTCGCGCCACTCGCTGCGTAGCCAACCGACAGTGCGCGCAGTCTCAACGCCATTCGCACGAAAAATTAGTGTCGGCACCGTGTCGATGTCGGCGTGCCAACTGGCGGCCAAATCTAAATCGTTAACAGCAGCGACACCTTCGGGAAATGTCGGGTCGTCTTGCGTGTAGACCGTGAGCGACGGAAGTTCGCGCACGAGTCGCGTGATGACGGGCACAACCATCACACATGTCGCACATTCACGCTTGACAATTAGTGTCCAACCGTCGCGCAGCGAATTTTTTGTAACCGTCACTAATCAACTCGCGATGAAATCACAAATAAGACGGTTTACTTTTTCAGGTTGTTCGAGTTGCAAGAAGTGTCCGGCTGCTGCAATGAGTTCAAACTTAATATTGGCTGGCGCTAATGTTTTTGCTGACTCAAAAACGTCGACCCCGATGCATCCGCAATCTGCACCGTGCAGATACAGCAACGGTTGTGTCGGCACACCGGCGCCCATCTGCTTTTGTAAATCGCCAAGTTGCGGGTCGCGATAGCCGTCGCCAAGAGCCGCTCGGTAATAGCCGAGCGCAGCTTGCAGGTTTTTTGGGTCGGCCAGCGACTTGCGCACGAATTCAAGATCTGCACTGGCGTCATAACCAGGCGACCACTCGCGCCACAACATTTCGATGAACGCATGATTGTTGGCGCCAACTACTAAATCGGCGAGACCGTGTTGAAAGAAAAACATGTACCAGCTTTTTTTAATTTGTTCAAGATTTTGCACGAACGCCATGCCGAGGGCAGCAGTTGGTGGCACCGCCATGCCGATTACTTTGTGCCATCGTGATGGTGCGTCGATTGCGGCACCATAACAACTCGGCGCGCCCCAGTCGTGACCAATGATTACGGCATCACCATCGCCACTGAGTTTTTCATGCAATGCGTTGGCGTCACGGGCCAGCATCGCCGTTTGATAACAGCCATCGAGTGGCACTGCGCTCGGGGCATAGCCACGCATGAAAGGCGCGACGGCTCGGTAACCAGCTGCGGCAAGTTGAGGCATCAGGTGGCGCCATGTATTTGCTGTGTCAGGGAACCCGTGCAGCAACAACGCCAATTTGCCCGTGCCACACTCGAGATAAGAGAAGTCAGTGTTGTTTGCTGAGACACACTCAAGCTTGATTTTCTGATCAGCCACAAGTTCAAAGTTAGTTGCCTGCGACGAAGGTCACCCCATTGGGTCTTTACATCTGAATTGCGATACCAATACCGTTTCACCTGTGGGGGAATCTGGTTTAACGGTGACGTTTCATGGCGTGCGTGGTTCAACTGCGTGTCATGACCCGCAGACGCATCGGTACGGCGGAAACACTTCATGTGTTTCGATCAAGTCAGCAAATGATGCACCTATAATTTTTGATCTTGGTACAGGCTTGCGCTACATCAACTCTTCGCAATCTGAGACTGAGCTACGGCCAGAGCCGTTTGTCGGCACATGTCTGTTGACCCACTTGCATTGGGATCACATTCAAGGTTTGCCATTTTTCAGATCAATGCTGTGCGAAGAAACTGTGCTGGATATTTACGCACCGAAACAAGAGGACGGCAGAGGTTTGCGTGAAATCTTCTTGAAAAAGATTTGTCCGCCGATTTTTCCGATCAGTTTGAATGAATTCAAAGCCACTATCAATTTTCACGAAATCGGGGATGACGACTTCATGATCGGAAACACGAAAGTGATGAGTCGCTTTGTACCTCATACGGGGCCAACACTCGGGTATCGCATCACTGCGGGCAATTCAACCGTGACTTATCTTTCAGATCACCAACAACCAGTCACGGGTTTTGCGCTGACAACTGGTGCTCGTCAAATTTGTCAGGGCACCGATTTGCTGATTCATGATTCGCAATACACCCCAGCAGAATTTGAACTTAAATCGGACTGGGGTCACTCAACTTTTGAATTTGCGATGTGGGTTGCCGAGACAACATCAGCCAAACGACTGGCGCTGTTTCATCACGACCCGTCGCGCACCGATGACGCGCTTGATGTGATTGCACAACGGCTCGCCGGCGTGGCTAAGAATCGTGGATTTGAAGTTTTTGCCGCCGCAGAAGGAATGTCCGTCGAGGTTGTGGCGTAGTCTGAAAGCAATGAATTCGCAATTTGATAGCAAAGAATTTCGAACCGTTCTTGGACACTTCCCGACCGGAGTCGTGATCGTTTCGGGTCTGGACGAAGCAGGCAAGCCCCAAGGCTTGACGATCGGATCATTCAGTTCGATCTCGCTTGATCCGCCACTTGTTGGATTTTTCGTCGGCGGTAATTCAAAATCTTGGCCCGCTCTCGCTGAGTCTGGAGTGTTCTGTGTGAACGTGTTGGCGGCAACTCAAGGCGAGTTGTGTTGGCGATTCGCCAAAGAGAGCGAAGATCGATACGAAGGCGTGAAGTGGTCGCATTCGCCGCTGAAGTCGCCGATGATCGATGGCTGTGTGGCGTTCATTGATTGCGAACTCGAGTCAAGTTCACAAATTGGCGATCATTTGTTTGTCGTGGGTCGAGTACAAAGTCTTGTGGCTGTTGCAGGGGCGGGAAACCCGATGGTGTTTTCAAAGGGAGCCGTTGTCACGACATCACCGTTGTCGTGAGTTTTGTTTTTGCGTTAGTCGTTGCCGCAGTATTTATTTATGCGGGTGTTGCCAAGTTTGCGACTTTTAATAATTGGACGATTCAGGCTCAGGCATTGGGTGCGCCCGACCCGTTTGTCGTTCTCGTGCCGTTGGCTGAGATTGCTTTGGCTGTGCTACTTGTCGGTGGCTGGTGGTTTGAACAGACTGTTGCGGCAAGCCTGGTCTTGCTTGTGGCTTTCACAATTCTTTTGCTCGTGCGCCTAGGTGACACTGAGCGGTTGCCGTGTTCATGTTTCGGTGCGACTTCGCAGCGACCAATGAGTTGGCTAGATGTTGCACGAAATGTGATTTTGATCGCTTTGCTGATTATGGCATATCTCACTAAGTAGCCTGAGCACCATGCGCGTTTGGATTGACCAAGACTTGTGCACCGGTGACGGGCTTTGCGAAGACCATTGCGGCGACGCTTTTAAATTGCTCGAAGATGGCATCGCTTATGTCGCCGAGTTGGGTGTGCCATTGAATGATCCGGGCGGTGCGGGGAGCCTTGCTCATGTCGCGCCACGTGATCGGCAAAGTGTTTTGCGTGCTGCTGAAGTGTGTCCAGGTGAGTGCATCTTCATTGATGTCAGCGACGAGATGACTGCAACGAATATTTCGCAAGTCGCTTAGCGCTACGCTGAAAATGTGAATTGGCGCATTGCAGTAAACGGCGCAGTGCTCGTCGTTGCAATTTCGGGCGCTGCTGCGTTAAACGCGGTTGTGGCAGATTCGCAAGCGCATGAAATCAGCACCAAGTTTGTTGCCAATGACGCAAAGTCTGTGCTTGCGTCGATCAAAGTTGAAAACGAGTATAAAACTGGCTACAGGCGCAGTTTGTTTATCCATTGGTCAGATCTGGATGGCAACGGGTGCGACACCCGCGAAGAAGTTCTGAAGCGCGACAGCATTTCGAAGCCGCAGGTTGACCCGTACCGCTGTTATGTAGTGGCGGGCGATTGGTATTCGAAGTATGACGGCAAGAATCTGAGTGACCGTGGCGATGTGGACATCGATCACGTCGTTGCGCTGAAAGAAGCGTGGGATTCTGGCGCATGGTCGTGGACCGAGTCGCAACGCAAGGCGTATGCCAACGATTTGACTGATGGTCGCACATTGATCGCAGTTACTGATCGTGTGAACAGGTCGAAGGGCGAAAAAGACCCCTCTAATTGGATGCCGCCAATGAAAAGTTATTGGTGCACATTTCTTGGCGATTGGATTTCGGTGAAGGCTCGTTGGGGTCTGTCGATGGACCAAAGTGAATATGGGCGGATAACGAATTTGTTGGCCAGTGATTGTTCGTCGTTGAAGATTGCTGGTTGGAGCGCCGCGCCAGTTTCGGTTAGTGCGCCTGCGACGACTGTGACGACTACGACGCAGACGACCAAGACCACTGCGCAAGCAACCACGACGACAAAGGTTGCCCCGGCGACAACGACAGCGGGTTCAGCAGTTTCAACGAACGCACCCAATACAACCGCCCCAGCCAAGTCGGCAACTGAGACTTCGACTACATCAACGACTGCGGCACCTGGCGCAGTGGCCAAAGATATCTATCCAGGCTCGTATTGTGCGCCGCTTGATGCACTCGGCACATATAAAGGTGCGACTTATGTTTGCTCGAAAACAAATGCCGAGGGATTGCCATATGCGGGTGGGCGAGCCCGATGGCGCAAGGCCACCAACTAGGATTGGTGCATGTCTAAGAAAACAAAAAAGAAAAAAGCCCGCATGCGTCGTTCAAAAGCCAATCATGGCAAGCGCCCGAACATGGGTCGGGGTTAATTAGCAGGGCTAACTAGCGCTGATAAAAAACTAGTCGTCTTCGAAACCGCGCTCTAGAAATTGCTGGCCGGTTTCACAAGTCTCTTGTAACGGACACCACCGACAGTGCGCACCTGGGCTGAGTTTGGGTTCGCGATCTTCGCGAGTGAGTTCAAAAATTGCGTTGGCACCGTCGACCACACGATGCACTGCTGCCTGCAAGACACCTTCACTAACTTCTTCGACATCGGCGCGTGCCGATTCGAGTGAGTAAGTCGCCAGTCGTCGTGGTGGTTGACCCGAGCGCAAAGACTCGACGAGTGCATAAAATCGCAGATCTTCGCGATGGTTCGAATAAATGCGACCGCTCTTTAAGTCGATGATCACTTTGCTGCCAGGGCCGCCAAGCGTGAGGTCAACGCGGGTTGACAAAAAGATTAAGCCACCGAATAGTTCGACTCGAGCGGCACTTTCTGTAACTGGTCGCCAGGCTGCTTTGAGCGGTGGAAAACTTTCTTCAAATTTCGTGTAGAGATCAACCGCGTAACTGCGCAGTTGAGCCCGTTCGCCTGGTGATAACTGGGCGATAAATTCGCTCGGACCGCGACTTTCTTCGTCTTCTAAACGGGCGAGAGCCTCGTCGACAAGTAGGGCTGGTTCGATCGGCCCGCGCCAGTTGATGGCGAGTTCTACGGCTTTGTGCATTACGGTGCCACGCACATTGAGAATTGTCCATTCGAAAGTATCGAGTGAGGCCAAATAATTGGCTTCACAACCATGCACGGCGGTTAAACTGCTTTTGCTGATAAATAGTGGACGATCAGCGGACAGTTTTTCAGCCAGCGGCGCGAGCGCGGTTTCGATTTGTTCGCGTACGGCATCGATAACCGAAAGTGGCAACGGCACCCAGCCCGAAGGTTTGCCGAGCACATCAACAACATTTTGCTGCATCGGGTTAAGTTCATTAGTTGTCATGACGTGACTAATTACATTACATAATGGGTGTTTTCGATTAATTGTGCGACACCCATTTGCAATACTCTGCGGCATGACAAGCACTCGGGATATCGCACTCGCTAGAACTCGTGATATCGCGCTCGCTAGAACTCGCTATGCCGAATTTGCTGTGGCGGCGCGGGTGTTGGCGAGCCAAGCGCATCGTCATGGCTTAAAGCCACTTGGTTTTCGCAGCCCGCCGCGGATTGTCGGCGTCGATCGAAGTTTGCGTCGCATCAACAACGGCGTCGTCGTTTCGGTGTTGTTGCGAGGTCGGCCATTTGTCGCCGTGCTTGGTGACATGGTTGAAGGCATTGTTGTGGCCAATCGATTGATTGGCCGCGAAGCAGAAATTGCCAGAACTGTGCTCTGGTCAAGTGTTGAATCGCTATTAGTTAGCGATGAGGCTCAAACGCGCGTAGCCTGACAGGGTTGCCCAGGTGGCGGAATGGTAGACGCGGGGGGCTTAAACCCCCCTGGTGCGAAAGCGCTGTATCGGTTCGAGTCCGATCCCGGGCACACTTTTTGAGTGAAACTGTGCAAGAAAGCACAACTATTTCAGCGAGATTCTTGAACTGCGGCATGGCACGATAGAGAGGTGGCTATTACGCAATCGACAACCGCAGCATCACCTTCGCCAAGCGGATTGCTTGCCGAGATGCAATTACGGGTGCCGCAGATGGTCGAGCAACTTGGTGAGTTCGTAAATCTCGAGTCACCGTCTTTAAACGTTGAACACTTGCAAGTTAGCGCAAAATATTTGGCCAAACTTTTCGCGAAAGTCATGGGCAAGCCGGCAGAAATTATCCCTGGAGCAAATGGTCCGCATGTGCATTGGAAGGGCAGCGATGACACAAAAGTTTTGATTGTCGGACACCACGACACGGTGTTTTCGCTTGGCACAACTGCGACTCGACCATTTTCGGTTGAAGGCGACATCGCGCGTGGCCCCGGAATTTTCGACATGAAGGCGGGCATTATTCAGGCAATTCATGGACTTAGCGCGATTCGCGATTCGTATCATGTCGAGATGTTGATCACTGCCGACGAAGAAGTCGGTTCAGAATCTTCGCGCGAGTTGATCGAAGCCCGTGCTCGTGCCACGGGTGCGGTGCTCGTGCTTGAGCCCAGTGCTGATGGCGGCGCGTTGAAAATTGCGCGCAAAGGTGTCGGCACTTTCACCGTGCAGATTGCTGGTCGGGCTTCGCACGCTGGTCTTGAACCAGAAAAAGGTATCAACGCGCTCGTTGAACTTGCAACACAAGTGCAACGCATCGTGGCGATGGCGCGACCTGAACTTGGTACGACGGTGACGCCGACCGTGGCGACTGCTGGTAACGCCGAAAATGTCGTGCCCGATGCGGCGATGATCAAAGTTGATGTGCGTGTTGTGTTGCCTGAAGAAAAAGATCGCGTTGAGCGGGAAATGTCGCAACTTAAACCAGTTGTTGATGGCGCGACAATCAAAGTTTCTGGCTGCGTCAATCGTCCGCCGATGCATGAATCGGCGGGCCGTAAATTATTTGGCGTCGCCGAAACTGTGGCCAAAGAGCTCGGAATAAAAAATCTGCAAGGTGTTGCAGTCGGCGGTGGGTCAGACGGCAACTTCACCGCGGCGATCGGCGTGCCGACCCTTGACGGCATGGGCGCGGTTGGCGGTGGGGCGCACGGCGTGAGCGAGCATGTCTTGATTTCGACCATGGCCGAGCGCGCTGCACTTGTCGCAGGTGTCGCCCGCGCGCTTGTCAACCGCTAACTATTTTTTAGCAATTCTTCAGTCTGGGTCACTAGTGGTGGTTTGGGAATTTTTAAATCTTCAAGTTGCCACAAGGCAAAGTCCATGTAGCCGTGCATGCAAAGCGAAGCGAACCATTTTTCAACATCGCGCTGGATGATCGCCCTGCCATTTTCTGAATTATCTGGCACGAATATGACATCACCGTGAATCTGAATGCATGACTGAAAATTCGCATGAGTTTTCGGCATCACTGTGATTTCCATCATTTTTAGGGGCATATAACCCAATTTTTCGAGCAGCAGACCAACAGAAAACAGCGTCTTTTGGCCAGAATACATTTCAACCGTCGAGCATTCTGCGCAAATTAAAAATGGGCGAAACTCACCCATGCTGCTCAAAATTTCGAACTCTAGTCCCTGGACATCAATTTTCAGAATGTCGATGGTTTTAATTTCAGGGGACATGCTGACCGACAAAGGCATTGTTTTAATTTGTATCTCTTGTTCAATTTTAAATCGGTCGAGGTTTCGTTCGTTGCCCCCAAACAAACCGATGGCATTGCCGGTTGGCTTTAAAAGGCTTGAGGCACCCCTTGATGCGGTCAAATAAAGTGTCCGCGTTGCGTCACTGTCGGATATTGCATTGCTGATAACCGAAAAACGACATCCAGCAAAAGTTGACTCCAAGTTTTTGATTTCATCTTTATCGGCTTCACAAATAACAAAGTGAATAATTTTTGAGAATCCTTCGGTAATTTTTTGGGGGCCACCGCGTGAACCAATATCCACATAGATCAACGGATCTCCTTTCAGTTCTGTTGCCCACTGCGTTTGAAGTATGAATTTATTGTTTGAAGTTTCAGAATCGATCTTCTCTATTAGGTTCCGTATTTCGCGTGAGTTGCGCCACTGGCGTGTGCTAAAGCGCACGATAAATTCGACAAAATTTGTAAGCAACCCAAAACCTTTAACTACATTTAGTAGTCGTTTTAGCACTTTGTCGAACCTATTCGAGTTCGGTGAGGGTGCCAGGGGCGAGGGTGCCGGCTTGGCGGTAGATCTCAAGTTTTTCGCGCGTATCGGCGATGTCAAGGTTACGCATCGTCAACTGACCGATTCGGTCCAGCGGGCCGAACGGCGCGTCTTCGACACGCTCCATGCTCAGGCGCTCTGGCGAATAAGTAAGGTGTGCGCCAGTCGTGTTGAGAATGCTGTAGTCGTCGCCACGTCGCAGTTGCACGGTTACCTCACCGGTTACGAGCGAACCGACCCAACGCGTCAGCGACTCGCGCAACATCAACGATTGCGGATCAAACCATCGACCTTCATAAAGCAAGCGACCCAATCGGCGACCCATCGTGCGATAATTTTCGAGAGTATTTTCGTTGTGAATCGCCGTGACTAGTCGTTCGTATGCGATATGCAACAGAGCCAGGCCAGGCGCTTCATAAATGCCGCGACTCTTGGCTTCGATAATTCGGTTTTCGATTTGGTCGCTCATCCCCAAGCCATGACGACCGCCGATTTCGTTGGCAGCAAGCACAAGATCGATCTGCGAAGCAAACTCTTTGCCGTTGATCGCAACTGGCCAGCCATCCACGAATCGGAGCACGACATCTTCGGTCGCGATCTTGACTGAGCTGTCGTAATGAGCGACGCCCATGATCGGCGAGACGATGTGCATGCTGGTCGAAAGTTCTTCGAGTGACTTGGCTTCGTGCGTTGCGCCCCAAATGTTGGCATCGGTGCTGTATGCCTTTTGTGCAGAATCACGATAAGGCAACTTCTTGGCCGTCAAAAATGCGCTCATCTCGGCGCGACCACCCATTTCGCGCACGAAATCGACATCTAGCCAAGGTTTATAAATTCGCAAATTCGGATTCGCGAGCAGACCGTAGCGATAGAAGCGCTCTATGTCGTTGCCTTTGAATGTGCTGCCATCTCCCCAGATGTCGACGCCGTCATGTTTCATTTCGCGCACCAGCAACGTGCCGGTCACGGCGCGACCCAGGGGTGTCGTATTGAAATAAGTTTTGCCGGCAGTCGCAATATGAAATGCGCCGCACTGCAAAGCGGTGAGTCCTTCTTGCACCAATAGTTCACGACAGTCGACAAGTTTTGCGGCGACCGCACCGTAAGTTTTCGCGCGCTGCGGTATCGACTCGAGGTCAGTTTCGTCGGGCTGACCAATATCTGCCGTGTAGGCGTAGGGCTCGGCGCCACGCTCACGCATCCATGCAACTGCAGCCGAAGTGTCGAGTCCACCAGAAAACGCGATGCCGACTCGCTGACCAACCGGTAGCGAGGTTAAAACTTTGGACCCAGAACTGCTCGCGCTCGGCACACTCGTATCAGCGTTCTTTTTTGTCACGTCTTAACTGTAGAGAACCAAGCGCGACTAAACCGAGAGGGTTTTAAAGCCCAGACGCCACTGAGCGGTGGCGCCCGGCAAAAGCAGAGATTGTGGTCAACGCCGTGCATGCAGCGAGGATTGCTTCGCCCAAAGCGATGCCTGGCGACCGTGAAATGTCAACCACGCTTGTTGCCGCCAACAATGCTGTGGCCACCAATCCTGCAATTGGTGCAAATCTTGAAGCGCAAATCGTCGCCACGATCACCCCAACGGGTGCTAAAAACGGCACGATTGAGAGGACAGAAAATGGTCCGCTGGTTTGACTTGTGAGCCACCAAGTTGGCTTGCCCACTGTGTGTGCAGAAATCGCCAAAACAAGCAATGAGCCGGCGATCAATGTGTGCGTGATTATCACCGCGATTTTCCAACTGGGGGTTAGCGAACCCGCACGCGTAGTCTGCGCTGGATTAGGTGGCCGAAGAGACGACATTGCAAGACCGACAATAGCCTGAGAAGAGTATGGTTCAGGCAAAATTTGAAAAATTAAGCATTTTTTTCCCGATGTGGAACGAAGAACAATACCTACAGCGTGCGTTGAATGCGGCAGAAGAAATTTGCCTCGACCTGCAGAAGTCACAAGTTATTTCTGGCTATGAGCTTGTGATTGTTGACGACGCGTCCTCCGATTCGACGCCGCAACTCGCAGACACCGCCGCGGCTCGTGACAGCCATGTCAAGGTCGTGCATCACCCCGTGAATCGCAAACTGGGTGGATCAATAAAGTCTGGTTTCGCAGCATCCTCGGGAGACTTAGTTCTTTATACCGATGCTGACTTGCCGTTCGACATGCGCGAGGTACACAACGCGATACGGCTGATGAGTCAATACGAAGCCGACATTGTTAGTGCTTATCGATTTGATCGCACCGGTGAAGGGTATGTGCGGGTCGTGTATTCAATTTTCTACAACTTGATGGTACGCGTTTTATTCGGTGTGAGATTTCGCGACATTAATTTTGCTTTTAAGTTGTGTCGTAAAACCGTTTTTGATCAGATCAAACTAGAAAGTGAAGGCTCGTTTATTGATGCCGAACTAATAATCAGCGCCAAGAAACTGAATATGGAAGTCGTTCAGTTCGGTGTCGACTACTTTCCACGCACCCGAGGTGTCTCAACTTTGAGTTCACCTGCTGTGATCACCAAGATTTTGCGTGAAGCATTCGCCCTGCGCAAGAAACTGAACGCGATCAAGCCCGCCGATTTCGCAACTGGCTCGAAAAGCTGATTCAGGGAAGTTTCAAATGAATTCATTCAATGAGTTTCCTGATGAGTTTGGTGGTCTAGAGCCAGACTCTTCGCCGAAACTCGGATCAGTATTTGATCGGTGGAGATTAACACTGATTGCGTTTGCAGTCTTAGCAACGGTCGTCGCCGTCGGGGTGCTGTCGAGTCCTTCAAATGACTTGGCAAGTGAAAACTCAAACCCAGACGTCGTCGTTGACACAAGTTCGGTGCCACTCGTGACTGTGCCACTTGATCGCACCCTCGAACTGGGAATGAAAGGCGACGACGTTTTGCGTTTGCAGCAACGCTTGAAAGAATTGAAATTTGATCCAGGTCCGATTGACGGTGAATTCGGGCAGAACACAGTGCAGGCAATGTGGGCGTTTGAAAAGCTGGTGATGAGCGTGTCAAGAGAGGCTGCAACTGGTGTCGTGACACCGTCGACTTGGGCGATCATGCAGTCGAATTTGATAATCAAGCCACGGCGCATTGCCGACTCGGCGAGTCATGTTGAAATTTATTTGCCCGAGCAGGTTTTGATCGTTTTCAAAAAAGAAGAACCAGTTTTAATTACCCATATGTCAAGCGGCACGGGTGTGCCGTGGTGCGAAGAGGTGAAAATCGACCCAGGTGAAGAAGGCAATGAGACTGATCAGCAGATCAAAATTGGAATTTGCGGTGAAGCCGTAACGCCGCCGGGTCTTTTCTATTTTTATAATCGTCGCACGGGTATGCGTGAAACGAAACTTGGATCGCTGTATAACCCCGTCTATTTCAATTACAACATCGCCGTGCATGGTGCGATATTGGTGCCACTAAAACCAGCGTCACACGGTTGCGTGCGAATACCGATGTCAGTCGCGCGATACTTTCCGGCGCTCGTCAAATATGGGGATCGGGTCTATGTTTTTGACGACATTAAAGAACCAGAAGAATATGGCTCGCCTGTCGCACCTTTCGATAAGCCAGACCCGAACTACACAACAATTGCATCGGAAACGACGCTGCCGACTTCGCCAACTACGGTTAGCGGAGTGCCAACGACACTCAGTTCAGTCGGGACAACGACAGTGGCTATTAGTCCGACGACTATTAGCCCGACGATGAGCAGCACCACAAGCAGCACACCTTGATCAACAATGATTAGTTACGACGAGTTTTCAATGTTTGGTGAAAATATTTCTGAGTATTCGCTGAATGTCGCCAAGATGCCAAAAGTTGAGCGGATTGCAATGCAACTCACAGACGGGCGAACATTGAGCGCGCTGAAGTGGGGTAGCGCATCACCAGAAGTTTTGTTCGTGCATGGGAGCGCTCAAAATGCGCACACTTGGGACACGGTGATTTTAGCCATGGGTATTTCGGCGGTTGCGATTGATCTACCTGGGCATGGACACTCGTCTTGGCGCAAAGATGGGGACTATGGGCCGAATGTCTTGGCTCTTGATGTTGCGACTGCGATCGAGACGTGGGCCCCGGATGCAAAATTGATAGTCGGCATGTCGCTTGGTGGATTGACAACGATTGCGCTAGCAGGCATGCGCGGTGACTTGGCCAATCAGATAGTTGTTGTAGATATCACGCCCGGAGTGAACGCAGCAAAATCTAAAGCGATAACTGACTTTGTCAACGGACCACAAACTTTTGCCAGTTTCGAAGAGCTTCTTGCACGCACCATCGAGCACAACCCGACTCGGTCTGAGAGTTCGTTGCGTCGCGGTATTTTGCATAATGCAAAACAGCTTGCTGATGGGTCGTGGCAGTGGCGTTATGACCGTTCGACGCACCCCTCTGCGGAAGATTCGGCGAAACGTATTGAGCGAATTTCGAAACTTTGGAATGTGATTGAAGACTTGAAATGCTCAATGACTCTTGTGCGTGGCGGAGTGTCTCCAGTTGTCGACGATGCCGACGTCGTCGAGTTGAAGCGCCGCAAACCAGATGCACAGGTGTTGGTTGTGGATGGTGCAGGCCACTCGGTGCAGGGTGATCGACCAATTGAACTGTCAGGCGCTCTGACTCGGATTTTGCGCGCTTAGTTAACTAAGTTTGCTGTATGAAGAGATTGGGGCGGCCTACTGCGTGCGATGGTGCCGATACGCGAAACCGATTGCTGGTCGAAGCACGACGCTCATTTGCCGTAGAGGGTTTTGATGCAACCACCAACAAAAAGTTGGCGAAATCTGTCGGCATAACGACTGCGGCGATTTACCACTACTTCCCATCAAAAATCCAGATGTATGCTGCTGTGTTTGCCGACGTTCAACAACTTGTCTGCGACACGATCGAGAACTCGGTGAGTGAGACTCGAAGCATAAACCAGAATGTCTCATCGATGATTGACGCTTTGGCGGCTTTGACCGTACGTGAGCCGGCGGTTGTTTCTTTCGTGATGAGTGTTTCGTCAGAGGCACATAGAAATGCAGAATTAAGGCGAGAAGTGTTGCCGATACATGGTCAGATTGGTCGAATTTTGCTGACGCTTTCTGAGAACGCGGTGATGCGGGGCGAAGTTAATTCTGAAATTTCGGCGCAGTCGCTTGAGGACATGTTGATGGTCGTGCTGTCGGGGTTGGCGCGCTTCAATATGGTTTATCGAGACGCACGCCGCACTGCTGAGTTGATCAAGTCAATGAAACTTCTGATGCTCGGAGTTGCGTTTAAGGTTTCAACTTCAGTTTAATTTTTTGCTGACTTGAGTGAGCCGACGAAAAATATTACGAGACCGACCCAAACTAAAGCGAAACCAAGCAATTTGGGTGGATCAAGGTCTTCGCTGTAGACCAGCCAGCCGAGCAAGAAATTGAATGTCGGCACGAGATACTGCATCGGACCGAGCACGCTCAGGGGCACGCGTCGTGAAGCGGCACCAAACATCAACAGCGGGACCGCAGTCATCAAACCCGTCAACAAGACGAGAGCCCATTCGTAGACGCTTGCTGTATTCGCGACTGAGTCAGCGCGATCGAATGTGAGCCAAACCATGCCGAGTGCCGGCAAGATAAGAGCGAGCACCTCGGCCGAAAGGCTTTCGAGGCTCGTTAGTTGAACTTGTTTTTTCAGATATCCGTAGAGGCTCCAAGAAGAAGCGATCAACAGCGCACGCCATGGCGGTTGACCATATGAGTATGTCAAGACCGCGATGGCGACAGTCGCCAAAGTGATTACAAAGCGGTGAGACGTGCGAATCGGTTCGCCCAAAACGATGAAGCCGATCATCATCGTAAAGATTGGCGCGATGAAATAGCCAAGGGCCGTTTCAAGCACTTGGTCGTGGACAACGGCCCAAACATATGTAGTCCAGTTGATCGCCAGCAAGATGCTGGCGAGCATGATGCGAATTCGGATTTGTTTATTTTGCAAAGCAGTAAATGGGTTATGTAAATTCTTGTTGTACAACAAAATTGCCAGCAAAACTATTGCCGAAGTGATAATGCGCCAGCCGATTAGTTCGAATGCATTGAAATCTTCGAGGAACTTCCAATAGATCGTTAGAAGTCCCCACGTGATGTAGGCGCCAAGTCCGTAGGCGATGCCCGAGCGTTCAATGGGTCTAGACACGGCTATTCACCCTAGTCAGTAGCCTTAATTCAATGGCTAACGAGTCTTTTGAAGTTTGGCAACAAGTTTTGGCCAACGCCGAGCGGCTAAAAACCAGTTCTTTAAGCCAGCTATTCAACGGCGATAAGTCGCGCGGGCAAATGCTGTCAAAGACTTTGAGTGATGGACAGTCTGAAATTATCGTGGATTTCTCCAAGCAGTTGATCGATCAAACGGCGCTGAAAGACCTGTTGGCGTTGGCAAAGCAGAGCAAAGTTCTGGAAAAGTTTGCCGAAATGCGAAGTGGAGCAAAAGTTAATTTCACCGAAAGTCAACCCGCACTGCATACTGCTTTGCGCGCCAAGTCGACAGATGTAGTCAACGTGGATGGCAAAAATGTGGTCAGACAAGTGCACGACGAGCTATCGAAGATCCAGGTTTTTACCGAAAAGATTCGAAGCGAGAAGAAATTCAAGAAAATAGTCAATATTGGAATTGGTGGCTGCGATCTTGGTCCGGCGTTGATTTATGACGCGTTGCAGACGAATCAAGAGCCAGATATTGAGTGTTTGTTTATCGCCAACTTTGACTCAACCGAAATCAATTTGGCTTTGGCCAAATGCAAGCCACACGAGACATTGTTCATTGTCAGCTCAAAGTCGTTCAATACCGCCGAGACTTTGGCAAATGCACAAATCGCGGCGCGATGGTTGGCAAAGGGGCTTGGCGTGCAAACTGACGACCATCAGATTGCCGACCAGTTTGTCGTAGTTTCAGCCAACCCTGCGAGAGCCGCAGAAGTTGGCGTAGTTGCGGCCAATTCATTTCAGATTTGGCCTTGGGTGGGTGGGCGATATTCGATCTCGTCAGCGATGAGTTTGGCGCCAATAATCGCATTTGGCTCTGACGTATTTGCCGAGTTTCTCGCTGGCATGCGCAGCGTCGATGACCAAATGCAAAACACTTTGCCGGAAGATAATGCAACTTTGATTTTAGGGCTGATAGATGTTTTCAACTTCGGCACTCGGCGATTTTCAAGCCAGGCGATATTGACCTATGCGTCAGCGCTGCGTTCATTACCGAGTTATCTGCAGCAACTGATAATGGAGAGCAACGGCAAATCGGTGCGACACGATGGCTCGCCAACAATCGTCGCGACTGCCCCTGTGATTTGGGGTGGGGTTGGCACGAACTCACAGCATGCGTTTATGCAAATGTTGCACCAAGGCAGTCAAACGGTGCCTGTTGAGTTCATCGGCTTTGCTCAACTGGCAAATGTGGACATCAGTTCTCACGATGCATTAGTTGCCAACATGTTGGCCCAGGCCAAGGCGCTGGCGTTTGGGGATGCGCGAGATGAAGTCGGCGAAAATTCGATCGAAGTTCACCGCGCGATGCCAGGAAATCGGCCGTCTACGACATTGCTGGCAAAGTCGCTGACCCCGCGAACGCTTGGCGCTTTGATTGCGATGTATGAACATCGCGTGTTCGTGTATGGCGTGATTGCCCAGATCAATAGTTTTGATCAATGGGGAGTTGAATTGGGCAAAACTTTGTCGCTTGAAATTGAAAATCAGATAGTTGACAAATCAGAAGTGACTAGCTCTATTGGTCAATCTGGCGTTAATGACACTTCGACCAAAAGATTGATTCAGTCGTATCGCCAAATGAGACGCAAAAAATAGTCATTTAAGCAAGTCATCAAAATCGTGAGTTGCTTGGTGCGCCTAGTCGGGCGACCTACGCTTGAGCCATGGCCGTGAAAATTTCTCAGGCAGAGCGGATGATGAATTTACTCGCCTTGCTTGTGGACCGAGCCAAACCTCTGACTTTGCGTCAGATAAGACAAGAATTGGGCAAGCAGTATCCCGATAGCAACGAGGCTGCTCGAGCGGCTTTCGAACGCGACAAAGCGGCGCTGCGCGAAATGGGTATTCCTATTGAAACCAAAACGCTTGGTGGCGATGCCGCAGGCGAAGTTACATATTGGGTCAACCGTTCAAATTACGAGTTGAGTGATCTGCGACTTACCGATGAAGAGCGCGTTGCGTTGCAGTTGGCTGTAGCGACGGTTCACCTTGGCGCACAACACGGCGAAGAAGCGTTGTGGAAACTCGGCGGCGAGCGGATCATGCGCAAGGCATCGATGAGCGTGAATATCGGTCTTGTAGATCAGAATATGAGCACGATCACTGATGCCGTGATGAAACGCAAGACTTTGAATTTCAACTACAAGGGCGAAAAACGCCAAGTTGATCCGTATGGGATGCTTTCACGCAGCGGGTTTTGGTACATCATCGGCTTTGACCACTTGCGTCGTGACCAGCGAGTGTTTCGTGTCGATCGAATTGAAGGTGCAGTAGCTGCTGGTGAGGCCCGAGCATTTAAAACGCCGGTTGATTTCGATGTAGCGGCAGCGGTACCCACCGAAAAGCAGATGTTGGCAGCCGGTGACGGCGAAGTGACAAGTGCAGTGGTGCTGGTTGATGCCGCGCTCGCAGGTGGCGTCAGGCGTGAATTTGGCGAAAGTTTTGTGATTCGCGATCGGTCAGATGGCAGCGTTGAGTTTTCAATACCTTGTGCGAATTTGGGTGCATTCAGGTCGTGGTTGTTTGCGATGGTTGAGAGCGCCGAGGTACTCGAGCCACAAGTTATGCGTGATCAAGTTGTGCAGTGGCTCGAAGAGCTTTCGGCAGGTAAATGATGGCGACAAAAAAGAAAGCAAAACCAACGAGCAAGCCTGTTGTAAAAAAGAAGGTAGTCAAGAATTCAGTCAAGAAACCGGGGAAAAAACCGGGCAAGAAACCACCAAAGAAGTCGGCGCGACCAGCGCGGCGCGGGCCACGCAGCGCAGCGCAGCGTGTGAGCGGGCTGCTGGTGATGTTGCCATGGATAATGCAACGCAAGCGCATCAAGATTTCGGCGATGGCGCGTCAATTCAACTTGAGTGAGGCAGAACTAGTTGAAGATTTACAGATGGCCGCCGTGTGTGGCGTTCCGCCGTATACGCCAGATGCGCTGATCGACGTATACATGGATGACGGAATGGTTATTGCAGAGGTTCCGCTGATGTTTTCGCGTCCGCTAAAACTCAGCACTGCAGAATTATTTGCCGTATCGGTGATGGCTCAGACGGCGATGCAATTACCAGGCGCAAATAAAAAGGGTCCACTGGCCTCGGCGTTGGTCAAACTTGCACCGCTGATGCCTTCGGGTGCAGAAACGATAAAGGTACAGTTGCCAAAGACGCGTTACGTCAAAGAACTTTTGGATGCCGCCAATGCGGGTGAGCGCCAGGAAATTGAATATTTCTCACCAGCGACGCAGAAACGCTCTCAGAGAACGATCACGGCCCGCAAAGTGTTTGAAGACGCTGGTCGATGGTATGTCGCAGCCGATGATCACTTATCAGGTGAAGATCGAGTTTTTCGCGTTGATCGAATTGAAAAAATCTCGGGGACCAAAATATTTGATCAGTTGCGCGAGGTACGCGATGATGAGTTGCCCTGGTTTTCGGAGAGTTTGCAACAGGTCACTTTGCGTGTGCAAAAGTCTTCTCGCTGGATTGCCGAGTCTTACCCGTATATATCGCGAGTCGACAACAAAGATGGCAGCGTCGACTTGAGAATGTCGATCACTTCAAAGCACTGGCTGGGTCGATTGTTGCTGCGGGCCGGGAAAGGTGTGAAAGTTCTCAAACCGGCTGAATATAAACACCTTGTCAACGAGACGGCAACGGCAGTTTTAGCAAGATATAGGTCGACACCTAGCGCTAATTGATCTAGGCGCCGAAGTGCGATACCAGTTCTTCGGTGGTGGTGATTTTGTGCTGGGCAAAAAGATGTGGCAAAACCAGCGCTGTGCCAAGTGCATCGGCTAACGCGTCGTGTGGGCGGGTGACAACGACGCCATAACGCGCTGTTACATCTTTGAGTCTGTGCGAGTTGACTCGTTTTGGGTCGAGCGCACGCGACATTTTCAGCGTGTCAAGCGGTCCGTTGTAATTAATTTTGGTTTTGAGGCGGTCTGCTTCGCCGTTTAGAAAACCGATGTCGAATTTTGCGTTGTGGGCAACGAAAATTGTTTCGCCGAGAAGTTGATTTAATCGATTTATCATTTCTTGGGGGCTGATGCCTTTGCGCAGGTCTGAACGTTTGATGCCGTGCACCTTGTAGGCGCCGAGTCGGCCTGGTTTCCAGAAGAATCGTTTGACAAAAGTCTCGTACTGTTCTTCGATTGTGCCGTCGCTACGTGAAATTACGACGCCAAGTTGTAGAACATGGTCGTTGGTACCGGACAGCCCAGTAGTTTCGGTGTCGACAACCGCGAACTTGAGCTCGCCAAGCGGTTTATTTTTTAGAAACTCAAGCATTGAATGAAAGTTAGCCGACCTATGTTGCAGTCTTACCAGTGAAGGTTATTTGGATGCGAGTGCTTTGGCGAAGTTTTCACGGTCAAAGTAGTCGCGCCACAGCGCAATTTTAGAGTCGCTGACGACGAACAGACCTGCGACATCGAGTTCAACCCAACGGCTATCGATTTGAAATCTGTCGGTGCGTTCGTTCATTACCACGCCGTGCTCGAGGTCGCCGGTGGCAACTTGGTGGTGGATGATCCACTCGTAGGCCGAACATTCGGCGAGAAAACCCCCGAGTGTTTGTTCGATGGCGGCACGACCAAAAACTTTCGTGATCGGCACGTTGTCGTATTCACAATCTTGCGACATTAGGTCAAGCGCCGCCGTCAGATGATGTGCCTGAATGAGTTCAAAAAATGAAGTTACGAGTGAGTCGGGGTCTTTTGCGACAGATGCCATATCTTCAATCATGACACGCCAAGAAGCACGACCCGAGCGTTGTGGAGTGTGTTTAGCGACTTTTAGGTGTCATTTTGATTATTTATTTGCTCGGGGCGTAAGACTTTTGCGCGGATTCCAATCGGGGCGATTAATTTGAATCCCGCAAGGTGTCGTTGTTCTTCGTTTTCACCACCCCAATAACCGTATTCGTGATTTAAGCGTGCGAACTCGCGGCAGTCAGATTTGACCGAACAGCATTTACAGATCGAAGAGGCTTTGATCTCGCGCTTGATTCGCGCTTGTGGACGCTCTGAGTTTCGCCCAAAAAATAAGTGACGCTTGCCTTTGCAGTTCGACTTGTCACACCAGTCTCTGAGTCGCAAGAGTGCTTGTAGCGCTTCGACGCTGAGCGGCTGATCAGGAAATTCGTCAGGTTGTACGCCTGAATCCTCGGGACTATAAGGCATAAATGGCACAGTATTAAGTGAACTATTAGTTTGTAAAACTTTGCGCGAAGATATTTTGAATTACAGATGTGTGATTTAGAGAAGTTCGGCAGCCAGACTGGCGACTTCACTGCGTTCACAGGCCTCAAGCGTGATGTGGCCGAAGCAACTTTGTCCGGCAAACGCCTGCACCAACACGGCAAGCGCGTTGTTGGTTTCGCCCATGTAGGGTGCGTCGATCTGACTGGTGTCGCCTGTGAAAATCACCTTCGTGCCTTCCCCGATTCGGGTCAAGATTGTCTTCAAAGTTGTCGGCTCTAGGTTCTGGGCTTCGTCGACAACGACAATTTGGGCTTGCAGGCTGCGGCCGCGCAAGAAGGTGACCGATTCGAGCGTTAACTGACCACGGGCGATTAAGTCGTCGATCAGCCCGCGGGCGTCGCTGCTCGAGCGATCATCGGTGAGTGCGACCACAGCGTCGTGAATTGCTGACATCCATGGATCAAGTTTTTCTTCAAGACCACCGGGAAGAAAACCAACATCAGCGCGACCCACTGGAACGAGTGGTCGATAGACGGCGAGGCGTTCGAAGCGATGTTGTTCAACGACCTGTTCAAGACCAGCGG
>CAMDEC010000010.1 GCA_945893395.1 Bifidobacterium breve | reverse complement strand
GCTTCGGTGCCCTTGCGACCTTGGCCGAGTTCAAACTCGACTTCTTGGCCTGCAACAAGGGTGCGACGCCCGGTGCCTTCAATGTTTGAAAAGTGAACGAAAATATCTGGTTCTCCATCAGAGCGCGAGATAAATCCGTAACCCTTTTCATCATTGAAAAATTTCACGGTACCGGTTGGCATAGCTTTTACTTCCTTCTTGATATTTTGTATTGCACTTCCATGATCGAAAGTGATTCCTCAAGGGTAGCAAGGCATAGGGGTGTTTCCTAATTTATGAGAATAAATGGTGGGTTTAATTGCGGGCTCTAATTGACGGCAATATTACGGAGTTATAAGTGCCTGAAACTCGCGGATTCGCATCTGATGCGAGGATGAAGTCGTTACATCGGGCAAAGTGCCGAATGCGCCTGTGTTTGAGCGCCAAGTTATTTTCCAGATGATTGAAAGGCTTGCTGAGAAAAGGCCGTCTCGGTCGATCGCCGATGAATGTTTATATGTATACATACAAGGTGACGGCACGTGGTCGCCAATGATTTGGCTCCATCGCAAGCCGGGGCCGAAGCAAGATTTTTTGCCAGAACCAAAAATGCCATCGCCTGGATCGAAGACAAGTTTGTAGGGCGTTGCAGTTGTCGTCGCAGTAATCGGACCGGCAGGAGTCGGCACCCACGCTGTTACAGATTTTGGTTGCCAAACAGTTGGGCTGACCCAAAACCAAGTACCGATGTTGATCAGACCTTGACGCGCCGGTGGTGCGAATTCACCGTAGGGCGCGGGGATGATGTCGTAAGCGATGCTCGCCGCGTTGCGTGCGATTGTTTCAGAAGAAACTTCGGCTATCCAGTGGTAGGTCGTATTTTCATTGGGACAATTTCTGTCGTAAAGGCGAAACAAAATGGAACCAACAGTTTTTTCTACTTCGTCACCATAAGTTTGATCGCGACCCGAGTCGCGCGCCAACGACAGCGACCAGTCGCACTCGCTTAGTTCGCCGGTCGTTTCGTTTTTGCTAATCAAGATGCCGGCGATAATTGTTTTGTCGACGACCTCGCCGAAAATGTCGCGCACCAAACTTGAATCTTCAGTGCCAGCTTTTGCAATTGTTGGGGCAGCAAAAAGCGAAATAGCGATTAAGACGAAAAGTTTGATTTTTATATGTTGCATAAGTTTTGGAAGTAGACCTTTTTGTGAATTTGGTAGTTGGTCCAGAACCAGCGCTTGTTGTGCCATTGCATCGTCCAACTTGATAGTGACGAAGCGACTTTGTTGTCATAGATGCCCGCACCCATATATAAGACGACGGTGTCGTAGACGCAACCGTGCACGATCGCCGTCATCTTGGTTTTGTCGTGCGAAATTGTTTCAACTATGACTTTGCGTTCGCCATCGCCAGGTCGGGCGTAGATGTTGTTTTTTGCATAGTCGCGTATCATCGTGGCGAAATCGTCGCTGAACTGTGTATCGAGAATTGTGAATTCGCCGATATTGCAGAGTCTGGGTTTGTAGCTGCATTCGCGTCGCCACTTGACGAACGTTTCAAATTGCTGGGCGACGAGATCGAACGGCGATGCGACGGCTGGTGGCAAAAAAACAGATTGCACTGGCTGTGTCGTTGTTGTTGTTGTTGTGGATGGGACCGTTGGAGATGAAAAGTTGAGCGTGGCGTGGGTGGTGGGGTCGCTCTTGGTTGCGCATCCGCCAAAAACAAAACAACTGAGAATGAATAGCGAGCCTGCTTTGCGAGTGATGCGAAATTTGTTGTTCATAGTTGCAGTGTTTCTTGATGTGTGCAGACAAGTGAAACTGTGCTGATAATTACAGGAATGTGATGTTTTGTCTGTAGAGTAGATAGACCCCATTTTCAAGGATCTACGAAATTCAATGACCCAACATCACCCCGAACTTGCCGATGAACAGCGGTTTATCGACCATGCTTACGAGTGTTTAGAGCAGACGCGCAAAGATGCGTGGCAGATTCGCGAGATGAACGAGGCTTCGACCGGCGGCACTTTTCAAGCACGCTACGAGCGCAACGCATTTGATGAAGTTTTGGTGGGTCGGTTGACGCAACTCGACTTGGGTGACGCCGCACTTGTTTTTGGACGAATCGACCGTTTGACCGAGTCACCCGAGACATTCGAAAGTTTTCACATTGGGCGCATCGCAGTCGCCGACTCAAATCGCGAGCCGGTCGTTGTCGACTGGCGTGCGCCGGTGGCCGAGCCGTTTTATCGCGCGACTGGGCGCGAGTCAATGGGTCTGGCACGGCGCCGACATTTCGCTGTGCACGGTCGCGAGTTGCTCGGCATTGAAGATGAGTTGTTCGGCGCAGGTCACTTGGGCGTCGGGCACGACGAAGGCCTCGATGGTGTAACAATTTCAAACGTACCAACTTTGCGTGGTCACAGCACGCTGCTGACAGTTTTGGCTCGTGGACGAACTGGTCAACTCGGCGACATTGTCGCGACGATTCAAGCCGAGCAAGATGAAATTATTCGCTCGTCGCAACACGGTATCGTCGTCGTCGAGGGTGGGCCGGGCACGGGCAAAACGGTTGTGGCGTTGCATCGTGCGGCGTATTTGCTTTATACATTTAGATTTCCGCTCGAAGATCAGGGCGTGTTGGTTGTTGGGCCGAACCGAGTGTTCTTGCGCTACATCGAAAGAGTATTGCCGTCTCTTGGTGAGGCGGGTGTCGAACAGGTCGTGCTGGCTGATCTCGTGCGTGGTCATAGTTATACGGCTAAAGATGCCGAGAGTGTTGCGCGAATCAAGGGCGACTTGCGAATGGCACAAATTGTTGCAAACGCGGTTCGCGATCGTCAGCGAGCGTTGCGCCAAGATTTTGAAATTGGTTTTGGCGCCGGCTATCTGCGACTGACGAGAAGGGAGTCGTTGACGATTATGCATGAGGCACGGCGTCGCTTTCGTCGCCACAATGCCGCACATCATTGGGTCGAGACCGAAGTAGTTATGGCGATGATTGCCTCGAGCCACAATCAAGAACTTGATCTTGAATCAACTCGTGATGCGCTGCGCGAAATGAAAGAGTTTCAAGCGGTGATCAATTACATGTGGCCCGTGCTTACACCAGCCGAGTTGATGCACGACCTTTATTCGTCGAAGGCGCTGATGCGACTTGCCGCACAAAAGGTGTGTACACAAGCAGAATATGAATCGCTGTATCGCCCGCGAGCGACGAGTTATGCCGACGCAAAATTTAGTGACGCCGATGTTGCGGTGCTTGATGAGGCGTTGGCAGTCTTAGGGCCGCGTCCGCGACGCAGTGGTCGAATCATCGAGGCAGACGAAATTCGCACATACGGTCACATCGTGATTGACGAGGTGCAAGATCTTTCACCAATGCAGTTGCGTATGATTTCGCGACGCTCATTGAATGGCTCGATGACGATTGTCGGCGATATTGCGCAAGCCACATCGGCGCACGCGCCAGCATCGTGGCAAGAAGTTCTCGCACACTTGCCGAAGAAACCCCCTCCGCGAATTATCGGTTTGACTGTGGGCTACCGAATTCCAAAACAAATAATGGATTTAGCGACGCAAGTGATGCTCGCCGCGGCGCCAAACCAAGTTGCGCCTATTTCTGTGCGAGAAGGTGACGAAGCACCAAAGTTTGTGCGTTGTTCAAGCGGTGAATTGCTGGCCAAGTTGATTGACGAGACGAATAATCTTGTCGCCGAACTGAGTGATGGCAGCGTGGCGATTGTTTGTCCAGATGAGATGACCGAAGAAATCTGTCGTGCGCTCGATAACACAAAAATTGCTTACGGTCGCGCAGGTGCTGCGGGTATCGAATATGGCTTGACTGTCGTGCCGGTCAGCGTTGTAAAAGGTCTCGAACTTGACGGAGTTGTTGTCGTTGAACCCGCAAAAATTGTGGCTGCACAAACGCATGGTTTGCGTGCGTTGTATGTGGCGTTAACGCGGCCGACACGGCGCCTGAGCGTGGTGCACAGCGAGGCATTACCTGACGCAATGACTAGTTGAGTTAGAAGTTATTCAGCGAGTCAATAATTAAAGGCAAAAAGCGCAAAGCTTTGTCGGCATCGGCTGGGCGGTTGCGCTCAACAGAACTTTTCGCCAGCGCCACGACACGGTCAAAGTCGATTCCAAGTTGGTCGCTTAGTTCTACAATCTTCGGTCGAACTACGTCGTTGATCAAATTGATTTGCTCGAGATGTTTTGTGGCTAGTTTACGATCAGACTTTTGCATCGCATCGCTCAACGAATTGATGCTTTGCAACATTTCAGTAAGCAGTTCATCGCGGTCAAGTTGAGGGTCAATCGTCGAGATTGTGTTTTCGGCGTTTGAGTCGGTTGTGTTATCGGCGATGGTTGTAGGTGCCGACTCGTTGATCGTTGTTGCACAACCAGTCACGACGGGCACGAACACGCCAAGTACTAACATGACGCGATTAAAAACCATTTTCATGACTGCAGATTTATTTATTTGTCGTGACGAGCAAGCGACCACTGATAAACGAGTCGATTAAAGTTGGTGCAGAATTAGCAGAATCAGACATCAGCACGTTGACGCAACCGTCGCTACCGCGATTGGTGACCGTGCCACTTCGCCCCGGGAACATTTTGTTGGCTTCAAGCGTGTCGAGCACACCTGCAGTTTCTTCGAGTTCTTCAGAAATACGTACAACAGTGAACGAGTCGCCGACTTCAATCGTGTTTAACGGTGTGAGCAAGTTGCTGCGATGGCCCGAGCCTGGTATCGGGTTGCCGTGCGGGCAGGTCGTCGGGTTGCCGAGCATTTTTGAAAGTGCAAGTTCTACTTCGTCGGTGATGACGTGCTCCCATTTGCATGCTTCGTGATGCGCGGTTGACCAAGACAAACCAAGAACATTGATCAAGAGGCATTCGGCTAGTCGATGTTTGCGCACGATTCCTTCGGCAAGTTTGCGACCAGTCTCGGTGAGAGCGATACGTGAGCCAGACAAATTGACAAGACTTTCGCTCTGCATGCGCTTGATCATTTCTGAAACTGATGCACGAGAAAATTTTAATCTGTCGGCAATGCGCGCCTGAATTAGTTCAACATGGTCTTCTTCGAGCTCAAATATGCATTCGCAATATTCTTCGAACGCTGGATGATGTTCGGTTTTTTGCTGCATATTTTCAGTCTATATCTGACAAAAAATTGCGGTCTCTTTTTTTGCTATAAACAGTTCTCGCGTTCGTCGCGCACGGCGGCCTTGACCGAATATTGCACGAGAATTGCTGGTGCGAGCACGATACATCCGCTGATTAGGGCAGTCGTGGCGATGCGACTCATGTTGGGCGTGAAGTCAACGACGACACCCCAGACCACTGCGACCATTGACACACCAAAAAGTAAGTAGCCGAGATTGGTGGCGCGCTTTGCCCAACTTGAAATAAGCGCCCGTTTGACGAGAATCGGGTCGTGATCTGGCTGGCGATCTGAATTATCTGGTTGTGTGCGAGAATCCATAGCGTTGTGTTTATGTTACGGGGCAGTCATCGATGGCGTTGAAAATTGAATCAGATAACTCGGTCTTGGTAGCCACGATCAACCGGCCTGCGCGAAAAAACGCCGTCGATCAAGAGACTTTGACTGAGTTGGCAGAAGCGTTGAAGCAAGCCGAGGCGCAGTCGGCTCGAGTTTTAGTTTTGACCGGCGCTGAAAATACTTTTTGTTCTGGGGCAGATTTGTCTGGTGTACGCGAGACACAGTTCACAGATGCGTTGCACAAGTTGTTGATTCAACTGGCGAGTTCGCGATGCGTGACTATCGCGGCGATCGACGGCCATGCACTTGGTGCCGGCGCACAACTTGCGATTTCTTGCGATCTGCGCGTGGCGACGGCGCGAGCAATAGTTGGTGTGCCTGCGGCACGACTTGGTTTGGTGGTCAATCATTGGACAGTCGAGCGTTTGACGCGCGAATGCTCGTGGCCAGTTGCACGAGCGATGTTGCTTGCGGCGCGAAATTATTCCGGCGAAGAGTTGGTGAGTCTCGGTGCGGTGCATCGCATCGGCGATTTTGATGCGGCGCTTGCTTGGGCGCGCGAAATTGCGGCACTTGCACCGCTTTCAATCGCCGGGCATAAGGCGGCGTTAAACGCTTCATCGCGCGAACCAGAAGTTAACGAATTGGTGCAACGGGCGCGAGATCATGCGTGGGCGAGCAAAGATGTCGAAGAAGGTCGCGCGGCATTTTCAGAAAAGCGCGCCGCGAATTTCAAGGGCGAGTGATGATCGTTAGTTTTTCAGATGTCGTTGTTGTCTATGACAATTTTCCGGCACTTGCTGGTGCAAGTTTTGAAGTCACGAGCGGTGAAATCGTGTTGCTTCAAGGCCCAAATGGTGCTGGCAAAACAACCTTGTTGCGCGCTTGCGCAGGACTGTTGCCAATTGCTCGTGGCACAGCCATCGTGCTGGGTTGTGACTTGGGCGTCGAGCGTCACGCGGTGCGCACAAAAGTTGGACTGCTCGGTCACGCCAATGGTTTGTTTCAAGATTTGACCGTCGCAGAAAACATTTCGTTTTGGTCGCGATTGATTGGTGCATCAGATCGAGATGTTGAAACTGCGATGCAGATAATGGGATTGTCCGATCGCCTGAGTGCCACGCGCGTGGCGAATCTCTCGGCGGGGCAGCGGCGCCGATGTGCATTGGCGACGCTGATCGTGCGCCGAGCACAACTGTGGCTGCTCGACGAACCACACGCCGGGCTCGATTCGCAGGGTCGCGATGAGCTCGACAAGACGCTGCGTTCGGCGCGGGAGGCGGGGGCGACGGTCGTGTTTGCATCCCATGAAATTGATCGAGCACAAAATTTGGCGACGCGATCTCTGACCGTTGTCGGCGGCGTGGTGACAGAGTCATGAAAAATATTTCAGGCACGAGGGTCGCCAAAGGCAAAGTGGTGACTGCCGTGTTGTTAAAAGACTTGCGAATCGAATTGCGTAGTCGTGTCGTGACAAACCAAGTGTTGCCGTTTGCTGGTTTGGTGCTGGTGATGTTTGCTTTCGCGCTCGACAACGACGATGTTTTACAACGCGTCGCCGGCGGTTTGGTTTGGCTGGCGACATTGTTCTCGCTGTTCATAATCGTGCAACGTTCGTTTGCGATAGATACGGCCGATGGCGCGCTCGACTCGCTGCGAGTTGCGGGCATTGATCTGTCAGCAGTTTTTTTCGGCAAGGCGATTGCGCTGGCATTGAAACTCGTTGCACTTGAAATAGTTCTAATCTGCGGCGCTGTCCTCTTATATAGGGTCGACTTGAGCGCAAGCGGTCTGGTGTTGTTGGTCACTTGCGTACTTTGCGCGACAAGCGGATTGGCCTTCGTTGGTACTCTTTATGGCGGTCTCACTGCTGGTGCAAAAGGTCGCGAAACTTTGCTTCCTTTGTTGTTGCTGCCAGTTGTGGCGCCGGTGCTAATCGCGGCAACGAGAGCCACCGAAGCGGCTTTCGGCAGTGGCGGTGCGCAAACCTCAGAAGGATGGGCATGGATTGGTTTGTTGACAGTTTTCGCCGCGGTGTTCGGTGTCGGTGGGTCATTGGCTTTCGGGTCGCTGATCGATGAATAGTTTTAAATTTGTGAAAAATATTTCAGGAGAGATTATTTAATGTCGCAAGTTTTGCAACGCACCTCGCCAACTGGCACACGCGCGACACGAGTTATTGGCACGACAGCGATTTTGGTGATGGCGTGGGTTGTTGTCAGCGGTTTGATGTTGACCCCGCAAGATGTCGTGCAGGGCGAGTCGGTGCGAATTATGTATGTGCATGTGCCTTCGGCGTGGATTGCATATCTTGCTTTTATATTTACGGCGGTTGCGTCGGCGAGTTGGTTGATTAGCAAGAAACACTCAATGGGTTTTGATCGGTTCGCAGGCGCTTCGGCTGAAGTCGGCGTGATGTTCATGGCGATCACGTTGGTCACCGGCAGTTTGTGGGGACGACTGACTTGGGGCGAGTTCTGGCAGTGGGACCCGCGCTTGACGACAACCGCATTTTTATTCGTTACATATATCGGTTATCTCGCGGTGCGACGCCTCGAAGGTTCTGTTGAGCAACGCGCCCGTCGTTCGGCAGTCGTGGCGATGTTGGCGGTGCTCGAGATACCGCTCGTGCATTTCAGCGTCGTGCTCTGGCGCAGTCTGCATCAGGGTGCGACGGTTTTGAATCCGAACGGCGATGTCAAAATGGATGGCCTGATGTTGTTCACTTTGTTCAGCGGTGTGGTCGGTTTCACGCTTGTGTTCATCTGGCTCGTCTTGCATCGCCAGCGCACGATGTTGCTGGTCGATATTGCTAACAACCAAGGTCTCGACTCGGCGATTGTCGCGCGACGCGCCGAAGGGTCGGCAAACTAAATGAAAGATGCTGGATTTATTTTTGGTTCATACATTGTGACGCTCGGGGCGATCTTGATATTTGCAGTTTCAACTTTGCGTAGTGCCCAAAAGTCGTCACAATCGGTGACCGACAAAGATAAGACCTGGTTGTAGTGGACTTAACCCCAAGGCCGTCAGAGCCCGCTAAAAAGCCGCGCAAGTGGTTGCCGATCATTTTGTTGTCGTTAGTTGGCGTGGGCGGCGTAGTCATCGTCACCCAGTTTTTAAGATCGGCGATCGACTATTACTGCAATGTTGATGAGATCGGCGTGCGCAGTGGCTGCGAAGAGACAACTCGTTTGCGTGTGCAGGGTACGGTCGAACAAAATTCGTTGCAGAAAACTGGCAGTAAAACCAGTTTCGTGATGACATTCAACGACAAGTCGATAAATGTCGTTTATTCCGGTGACCCTGGCGGTGTTTTTCAAGAGTGCATCTCGATTGTCGCTCACGGTCGCATGATTGACGGCACTTTTGAATCAAATCGCATCGAAGTGAAACACTCCAACGAATATGCAGAGAAAAACGCCGACCGTATTGAGTCTTCTGGGAGCGCGGCATGTTCGCAAGCGCAGGGATAAGCGGCACGATTGGTCGTGCGTTTCTCTTAGTCGGTTTCATCGGCGCAGTTTTTGGTGCGTTCGCGGCATTCACCGGCGCACGCCGCAATGACCAACAAATAATTCGGTTGATACCAAGATTTTCGGTGCTCTCGTTTGCAGCCGCTACCAGCGCATTCGCCGCAATGGAGTATGCGATGATCACCCGCGATTTCTCGCTGGCGTATGTGCAAAAAGTCGGGTCGTGGTCGACGCCCGCGCTGTATAACTTCGCCGCCGTCTGGAGCGCACTCGAAGGTTCGATCTTGATGTGGGTTCTTGTTTTAGCCGGCTACACATTGGCAGTTGCGTTTTGGGTGCGCAAACGAATGCAAGACCTGATCGCATCATGGGCGCTCGGCGTGATGTTCGTAGTCTTGGCATTCTTTTTTCTGGTTTCATTTTTTCCGGCGAATCCGTTTGCGGTTGGTGCTCCTGGTGTGCTTGACGGCCCCGGCCCGAACCCGCTGTTGCAAAATCACATTTTGGTGATGTTTCATCCGCCGATTTTGTATTTGGGTTATGTCGGTGTCACGGTGCCGTTCGCATTTGCGATCGCCGCGTTGATCACAGGTCGAGTTGGCGAGGGTTGGCTCGTCGCAACTCGTCGTTGGTCACTTTTTGCGTGGGGCTTTTTGACTTTCGGTATCGCGCTCGGTAGTTGGTGGAGTTACGAAGTTTTGGGATGGAGTGGCGTGTGGGCGTGGGATCCGGTTGAAAACGCCTCACTGCTGCCGTGGATCACGGGCACCGCATATATTCACTCGGTGTTGGTGCAAGAGCGTCGGGGAATGTTGCGTGTCTGGAATATTTCATTGCTTGTCGCAACTTTTAGTTTGACAATATTGGGTACATTCTTAACTCGCTCGGGTGTTTTAAACAGTGTGCATGCGTTCAGCGAGAGCAGTATCGGCTCGTGGTTCTTGGCGATGTTCGCAGTTGTGCTGGTCGTTTCGATCGGCTTGATTGGTTGGCGGGGCGACAAACTTCGCAGCCCCGGTGTGATTGATTCGCCCCTGTCGCGCGAGGCCGCGTTTTTGGCGAACAATGTTTTGTTCGCCGTGTTTGCATTTGTTGTTTTGCTGGGCACGGTGTTTCCGTTGATTGTTGAGGCTTTGCAAGACCGACAAATTGCGGTTGGGGCACCGTTCTTCAACAAACTTTCGATGCCGATTGGCTTGGCGTTGTTGACACTGATGGCGATCGCACCTGTTTTGCCGTGGCGCAAGGCTTCAACCGAAACTTTGCGCGAAAGACTTTTCTGGCCGGCATGGTGCGGCGTAGCGGCACTGGTCGCCAGCCTCGTGATTGGCGCATACGGTTTCGCGCCACTTTTAACTTTTACTCTTGGTGGTATTTCGTCTGGTGCCGCGATGCGACAAGTTGTTTTGGCGACTCGGCGTCAAGGTTGGCGCGGGTTCGTGGGTCGTGCCAACGGTGGCATGATCGTGCACCTCGGCGTGATTCTGATCGCAGTCGCATTGGGTGCCTCGAATAGTTACAGCAAGAGCCAAGAGTTGTCCCTGGTTGCAAATGTTGAAGCAACTTTTGCTGGGCACACTTTTGAGTTGCAAGATGTCGTCGAGGTGCGTGACGATCGCAGCATCAGCGTCAAAGCACTCGTGCTCGTAGACGGCAAAAAGGTTTATGCACCGGCGATAACCAAATACACACGCATCGGCATGAATGTCGGGACACCCTCCGTGCGAACTTCGTTGACGAGCGATATTTATTTGACCCTCGAGCCGCCCGTTCGCCAAGATTCAAATGAAGCCCGCATCAAAGTGTTCATAAAACCGATGATCATTTGGTTATGGATTGGCACTGCGCTGATGGCCATAGGCACGGTGCTCGCGGCGTTTCCCGGTCGTCGTCGTAAACCCACTGACCCAACCAGTGCACCAGTCGAGGTGGCTCAGTCGTGAAGTCGCAAAATCTGGTCAAGATTGTTTCGTCGGTTGTCGGCATTGTGGTCGCGATGTTTTTTGTTGTTCTGGTCGTATCTGACCCTGATCAAGACATTGTCGCCAGGTCGCCACTTTTGGGTCAGCCCGCACCAGCAGTTGCGAGCACGACTATTGACGGTGATCAATTCGTCTTGGAGCGACGCAAAGGTTCGTGGGTAGTGCTGAATTTTTTTAACTCGACTTGTGTGCCGTGTATCAATGAACACGATCTATTGGTTGAGTTTGTCAACTCTGAAGCGATGAACCCAAATGCAGCCGAGATTTATACGGTGATCAACGACGACAGTTCAGATGCAGTGCGAGATTTCTTCGACAAAAATGGCGGCGATTGGCCAAAAATTACAGATGACAACGGGGCAATTGCAGTTGCCTTCGGTGTGGCGCGCGTACCTGAAACTTGGATCATCGACCCGAACGGTTTGGTTCGCTTGCGCATCACGGGCGAGTTAAGCCCAGACTTACTATCCGAACAGGTCAACAAGTTACGCGACGAGTTCACATCGTGAAAACACGCAGATCAATTTGGTTGGTGATGTTTCTGCTTGTTGCAGTGTTGCTCGTGTTTGGCACCAGTCGCACGGGTGGGCCACAAACCCAACAAGATCGAATTGATTCGATCACGGCGAACCTGGCCTGCCCGACATGTTCGGGCGAAAGTGTTTATGTATCACGAGCCGTTGCAGCCGAGGCGATTCGCGCCGAGGTCGCGCGCCAAGTTGCCACAGGTTTGCGATCAGATGATGAAATTTTGAGTTACGTCGAGCAACGTTTTGGCGGCGAGGTACTGTTGGTGCCGCGCGCGTCGGGTGTCGATTCGTTGGTGTGGGCATTGCCGGTCGCCGCTCTAGTTTTCTCGATCTTCTTGTTGTTTTCGGCGTTTACCAAAAAGCGCACGAACTTCTCAGGCGAACTCACAGAGCAACGCGACTTTTTAGTAAATTCTCTGCAAGATCTTGAGCAAGAACACAAATTTGGGGATTTAGACGATCAAGAGTTTGAGTCTTTGCGCAAAGACTACGAATCTCGCGTCGCATCCGTGAATGCGCAAATTGAAAATCTAGTGTCACCTTCGCAGACATCCTCAGAAACTGCAGGTGCAGTAGCGAAGAGTTTGCCTCGCACTTTGGTTACGACTCTGGTTGTGTTGCTGGTCGCTACTCTGGCGGGTTGGTTGGTCGCCAAGCAGTCTGGGCAGAGACTCGCGGGAGAATCTCTTGCGGGCTCAATCGAAGATTCAACCGCGACAATCCTTTCTCGAGCGCGAGCGACAAATTTTGTCGACCCCAAAGCAGCAATCGAACTTTATACGCAGGTATTAGAAGTTGACCCAGACAACGTTGAGGCACTGACATATCGCGCTTGGCTGCTCGTGTTGATTGCTCGCAGTGCTGGTGACGAAGTCAAGCAACTTGCATTCGTCTCGGCATCTAGCGATCTTGAGCGGGCGATTGCTCTCGACCCGAGTTATCCCGACGCACATTGTTTTTTAGGTATCACTCGCTTTCGTCTTGGCGACGATGCGCCAGGCGCGAAAGAGCAGTTGACGATTTGCTCTGAGAAAAACCCGCCAGCAGAAGTAAAAAGTTTTGTGGATTCAATCGTCGCTGAGGTTGATGCCGCACTCGACAAATAATTTTTAGTCTTCGACCTGCGGTGGAGGCCAGGCGGTTGCCGACTTGAAGCCGCGATTCGTGCGGTCGATCACCCAGACCGAACCCTTGCGCCAGTCTGGTTTTGAATCGATCTTCATCCCGCGTCGCTCGAGTGTTTTGATCAACTCGGGGATCATGTCTCCGTGGCTGGATAGCACGGTCGAGTCTTCGACTTCTTCGACAACTTCAAGCATGTCGGCAACACCGCCAAGTTCAATTAGTCGTTTGTCAACTTCAACTTTGAGTTTGGTCAACTTTGCCAGTGGCTCGAGCGTTTGTATACATCGTGTTGCCGGGCTTGAGATGAGGCTTGTGATCTCAAGTTTTTTGAGTTGCTCGGCGACGAGTTCGGCTTGCTTCCATCCGGTTTTGCTCAGGGGTCGCAAATTGTCGTCGTCGTGCCATTCGCTGCGTTTGCCCGCCTTGGCGTGTCGCACTATATAAATAGTCACAGCAGAAATGTATCTTTGTTTGATTTGAAACTGTTCATTGACGGGAGATTTAAGGCAGAATTAACCCATGGGTTTCTTTGACCGCAATCGTGATGAGTTGGCCGCCAAAGGTTTCGACAAGTCGCGCCTTCCACCTGGTCAATATTTGACTGATCGATTTCCTGTTTTGCATGTTGGCGAAGTGCCGACATATAAACCGGGCGAGTGGAGTCTGACAATAAACGGTCTCGTCGAGAAACCGTTCACAATGTCACTTGAAGAATTGCGTGCGATGCCCGCGACAAAACTCACCACAGACATTCACTGCGTTACCAAGTGGTCAAAATTCGACACCACTTGGACAGGTGTTCGCGTGCGTGATTTGTTCGAGCGCGCAAAGATTTCTGCTGCTTCGACGCATGTGATGGGTCACGCCGAGCATGGTTACACGGCGAATCTGCCGCTCGCCGACATCATGCGCGACGATTCGCTCGTGGTCTATGCCTATGAAGGCGAAGATATTGATCCGATTCATGGTGGGCCGGTTCGACTTTTGATCCCACAGTTGTATTTTTGGAAATCACCGAAGTGGCTGCGCAGATTAGAACTGATGTCAGCCGACGCACCAGGCTTTTGGGAAGAAAATGGTTACCACATGTACGGTGACCCGTTTTTAGAGCAGAGATTTTGGGGCGACTGAAATATTAAAACAGAAAACTAAATAGTCGTGGCGCAAAAAGTGTCGCCCATTGGCAACGACGACGAAAGTTCAGGGTTCGTCTCACCGTAGAGCGCGGTCAACATTCCTTTGACCATGCCACGATCCACCGCGCAAATCACCGGGTGTTCAATTGCCAGATCGCCGAACGGGCAGTGATTGTTGACGATGCGAAGTTGATTGTTGCGGTGATCGGTGTGGGCGGCAAAGCCGTGAGCGGTTAAAGCATCGGCGACCGTCTGTAGTGCTGCACGCAATGAACGCTGAGTTTTACTTACATCGACGCCGATGAGACTCGTCGCCATTGCACGACCATATTGTTCGCCGACTTCTTCGGCCATCACGGTGGCTTCTTTTGGCGTCAACAAGGCGAGGGCTTTGCCCAGTAGGGACAAAACCAAATCGTCGCTACGAACTGGAAATTCAAGAGTTTGATTTGGGTTCGTCGCGGTGTAGTGCTTGGAAGGTCGACCTGCGCCCGCGCCGTCTTGTCGAGAAATTTGCACCTCAAGATATCCACCTGCGGCAAGTTTGTCGAGGTGATGGCGGGCAACATTGGCATGCAGTTCAAATTTCTCTGCAACTTCACCTGCGGTCACACCATTTTGTGATTCGCGAGTAAATAAATAAATTGCACGACGCGTCGGGTCACCGAATGCGGATGTGATTGCTGACACTGTGGCGGTGAATTCGGTGTCGTTTAGTGGGCTAGTGACCTCGCGCGACACAGAAGTCGTCGCAGAAGATTGCCCCGTTTCTGGTGCTTTTCGACCCATGAGAGATATTCTACCTATAGCCATAGTGTTTATTATTTAGCGACCCGATCGGATCAAACCCCAAGATGTCGATGCCAACAGTAGAACAACTCATTGATGCATTGCGTCCAGTTCAAGACCCAGAGCTACATCGTTCAATCGTCGATCTCGGCATGGTGCGTGATGTTCAAATTCAACCGTCGGGCGCAGTCTCGCTGACGGTCGTGTTGACGATCTCGGGTTGTCCGTTGCGCAACGAGATTCAAACTCGAGTCAACACGGCTTTGCGAAGTCTTGACGGCGTCAAAGATGTCGCGCTTAATTTCGGGGTGATGAACGACGAAGAACGCGCAAAGGTTCGCGAACTCGTGCATGGCAACCCGGCCGCGACCGCGGGCAGCAACCCAGCACAAGGCCACTCGGAAGGAAGAAAAATTTCTTTCGCCCAGCCAGGCTCGAAAACGCGACCGATTTTGATTTCTTCGGGCAAAGGCGGCGTCGGCAAGAGCACCGTCACGACGAACCTCGCGGTTGCTATGGCCGCTGCTGGTTACAAAGTTGGGGTGGTGGATGCCGACATTTATGGCTACTCGATTCCACGAATGTTGGGCACAGATCGCGATCCAGTTGCGATCGACAACATGTTGTTGCCACCCGAGGCTTGGGGTGTGCGTTGCATTTCAATTGGTTATTTCGTGCCCGAAGGTCAGGCCGTAGTTTGGCGAGGACCGATGTTGCACAAAGCACTCGAACAGTTCTTGACCGATGTCTATTGGGATGAGCCAGATTTTTTGTTGGTCGACATGCCACCCGGTACCGGCGACATTGCTTTGAGTCTCAGCCAATATTTGCCCCGCGCCGAAGTGCTGGTGGTTACCACGCCGCAAGTTGCCGCACAAAAAGTCGCACGCTTGTCTGCGGCGATGGCGGCCAAAGTTAATCTCCCCGTTAGAGGCATCATTGAAAACATGTCATGGTTTATCGGCGAGGACAATCAGCGATACGAATTATTCGGTAGCGGTGGCGGTCAGTTGTTGGCCGAAGAATTGAACGTGCCACTGTTGGCGCAGATTCCTTTGGTTGAAAACTTGCGTGAGGGCGGAGACACTGGTCGGCCAATTGCCGCAGTCGAACCACAATCTGAAGTGGGTTTGATATTTGCACAACTAGCCAAACGCATCGCCGAAGATATGAAGCCCAAAAAAGTTTTCAGCGCTGCGCTTAAAGTTAATTAATTGTCGTGGGCGAATAGCATCGATTTAGTGCCTTGCGCCTAGTGTGTTAGATAACGAATTTTAAGGTCTACAACTCAACGAACGAAAGAAGAAAACAGTGGATATTCGAATCGGTGTAACTCATGCCCCGCGAGAAATTTCTCTTGAAATGCCAGACGATGAAAAAGCCGTCGAAAAAGTTCGAGCTGCAGTCGTGTCTGCCCTTGAGGGCAAGTCGGCAGTTCTTTGGATAACCGACAAACGCGGCAAGGAAACGGCAATCCCTTCGGCGAAGATTGCTTTTGTTGAGTTTGGTGCGCCAAACGGTGATCGCAAGATGGGTTTCGGCAGCTAGATCTGAAAATTAAGCATGCCAACCCTTGTTGAGATTGCGCACGAACACAGCGATATTGATAAGGCATCGCTCGAGCATTTAGGTTCTTTGCTGTCTGAGTGGGGAATGCTGGCTGACTTTTGCTTCGCTGACATGCTGCTTTATCTTCCGTCCATGAACGGAAAGTTCATTGTCGGTGCCCAAGTGCGAGCGGCAACAGGTCAAACGCTTTACGACACCGACTTGGTTGGCACAGTTGCCGACCCGATTGAACACGCAATGATTGATCAAGCGTTTCAAACACAAAAAGTCGTGACGGGCGAAATTAAAGTTGACTCGCTTGTCGAGCCGGTGAACTTGCTGGCGATTCCAGTGCGATTCGAAGAACGAATCGTCGCTGTTTTGACTCGCGAGTGGTCGCAACGCACTGGTCGCAAACCTGGTCAACTCGAACGCACTTACTTGGCGATCTTCGATGATTTCACAAAAATGATCTCAACGGGTTTGTTTCCGTTTGCGGGTCACGTCGCTGATGCGAGCGTGGCGCCACGAGTGGGCGACGGTGTTATTGTGCTCGATGCCGAAACCCGCGTGCGTTATGCATCCCCGAATGCGGTATCGGCAATGCATCGAGTCGGCGTGAGTGCCAACGCGATCGGACAGACACTGGCTGAACTTGGCGTTGCCGAGACCGCCGCACGCCACGCGTTCGAGCGACGAGAGCCAGTCGTCGAAGAATTCGAGCAGACTTCAGATGTCACGCTACTGACGCGAACGATTCCGACTTTGAGGCGATCTGGGCGACAGGTTGTCGTGACCGGTGGTGTCGTGTTGTTGCGCGACGTTTCAGAGTTACGTCGCCGCGATCGCTTGCTACTTACCAAAGATGCGACGATTCGCGAGATTCATCATCGTGTCAAAAATAATTTACAGACGATTTCTTCGCTGTTGCGATTGCAGGCCCGCAGGTTAAAAAGTCAAGAGGCAATCGAGGCGATTGCCGAGTCGGTGCGACGTATTCGCACGATCGCACTCGTGCACGAAACTCTCTCCCACGAGGCAGGCGAAGATGTTTCGTTCATTGAAATCGTTCGTCCATTGTTGCGTCTGGTCGAAGAAGGGTTGCAATCAACTGATCGGCCTGTCAAGTTCAATGTGCTTGGTGACGGCGGTCGTCTACCAGCCACTGTTGCGACCCCACTTTCCGTAGTGATTCTTGAACTTTTGCAAAACGCAGTTGACCACGGTTTTCCCGAAGGCAGTCGCGGTGGGTCGGTACTCGTTGTTCTTGGCATCCATGAAGACGGTGCACTAACCATTCGAGTGATTGATAACGGCCGAGGTCTCAAGCCCGACTTTGAAATGGCAAACGTGACTGGGCTCGGTTTGTCTATCGTGCGAACGCTCGTGACGACGGAACTTGCCGGCACAATTCAGATGCGTGCGGCAAAGGTCAGTGACTCGGCAAAAGACTTGACAATCGCCGAAGATGGCGATGGGACAGTTGTTGAACTTTTAATACCAGCAGTTCGCGACTAGTAGTCGCGATGTACTTGCTAGGCCATTAAACGAGAGTTGCGGCGCTCGGCCGCGCGACGACGGCGAATGTCGCGACGCTCTTCTTCAGACATGCCACCCCAAATGCCCCAGTCCTGATTTGTTTCAAGAGCGAAGTTGAGGCACTTGCCGCGCACTGCACATTCGTCGCAAACAACTTTTGCTTCAGTTATCTGGATTAATGCTTGACCAGTCGTACCGATCGGAAAAAAAAGTTCTGGGTCTGTGTCTTTGCAAGAGGCGTTTCGCCTCCACGAATAATCTGCAGAACCGAGGGCCAGGCTTGTTGCGAGAAAAGACATTTATAAACCCCTTACCCTAATTTGTGAATTCTTTTGTTGTCTCGGGCTTACGCTAGAGAGCAATTGTGCAGTTAGCAATAGGTAAGCCCCATTTTCTTTTCTTTTTTATTTTTATAGTTTTGAGGTTCTGAGATGTAATTTCTTGTAGCCTGCGGGCGTGACCCAAGTTATGGCACACCGCGGTGCGTCAAAGGTCGAAGTCGAAAATACAACGATGGCATTTACGAGAGCCCTTGAAATGGGCGTTGATGCGGTCGAATTAGATGTGCGCCGTTGTGGCTCGGGTGAACTTGTCGTGCATCACGATTCAAAGTTGAGTGATGGTCGCGCAATTATTTTGGTCGATAAAAAAAATTTGCCAAGTTATATTCCAACATTGGCTGAGGCGCTAGATGCTTGCGGCTCGATGTGGGTGAACATTGAAATTAAAAATGAGCCCAAAGAGCCAGATTTTGATCCACAAGAGGTTACGACGCGTAAAGTCGTCGAGTTTCTTCGTCAGCGTGGTTCGCTTGATCGTTGGCTTATCTCGTCGTTCCGCCGTGAAACAGTCGATCTAATTCGCAGTCTGATGCCAGAACTAAAAACAGCATGGCTGGTGATGACCCTTGACAACGCCGAACTCGAGTCGGTTGCCAAAAAAATGTCGAGCCAAGGTCACACGGCACTTCACCCGTGGGTCAAGCAACTAACGCGACGGATGGTGGATGTATTTCATCAACATGGTTTACAGATCAACACCTGGACTTGCGACGACCCTGCGAGAATGCAAGAACTAATTGACTGGCAAGTTGACGGCATCTGCACCAACGTGCCCGACGTCGCCCTGCGAGTCATCAACTCGCCCCACTGAAAAGTTCTAGATGATTATTGGTTTAACAAGGCGAAGGGCGTCGGGGCAGTGTTGGATGTGCAGCGAAGTTTGTTCGCCGAGGTAGTCGCCATCAAGTTGATATGGAAACGGTGCCGAAAAATTTATTTTGACATCGTCGACATCCGTGCGAACGTCGATGCCAGGTGATGCGTTGATTTGATCTTGACGAACCGACTGGATGATCGTGCGGACCATCAATGGAGTAGTCAGTTTCCTGAAAGTCACTGCAACTAATTTTTTGTCCAGCGAGGCCGCAGTCGAAAGATTGACCGCCATTTTGCCCACGTACGTATACGGGTTCGAGTTGAGCACGACGGTGAAGTAGCCGTTAGGTATTTTTTTGCCGTCAATTTCGACGCTGAAGTGCGGATACTTTCTGTCGTAGCTGCGAAACCAGGCTTGCAACGCCGATAGCGCAAATAACGGCTGACCAATTATCCGCTTGAGCGAGGCTCGTCGTTCGACGAGCTCGACAACTGCAGCGTCAAAACCGATACCGGCATGAAAACAGAAGTATCGCCCATTGGCGCGTCCCAAACTAATTGGGTGAATGTTGTCGTGATCTAAGCCTGAACTGAACTGCTGCAACGCAATGACCGGGTCGTTAGACGCGCCGAGGCTGCGCACGAACACATTCGTCGATCCACCTGGCAACATCATTAACGCGGTTTGGCTGCCTGCCAGACCGGTCGCAACTTCATTGAGAGTTCCGTCACCACCAAAAGCCACGACGGCATCGACCCCGCGATCGGCCGCATCTTTGGCGAAGCGAGTGGCGTGACCGCGTTCGTTGGTCTCCACGACCTGCACGCTGTGGTGGCGGGCAAGGTATTGGTGCACTGCAACGGTGTTTCGTGGATTGACCGAAGATGCGAACGAGTTCACAATGAGCAAGATTTGCAAGATCATTAACGGTATCAGCGTTTTGAGATCAGATTTTTGCGTGGTTGTGAGCAAGAATAACGGTAAGAATAGAAGCCATGAATATCGTCGTATGCGTTAAACAAATTCCAGATCCAGCTAGTCCAGGCGCGCTTGACGCTACAACTCATGCGCTGAAGCGTGATGGAAAATTAATTCTTGATGAATCAGACGCTTATGGCGTCGAGATGGCGTTGCAACTTGTTGCCACTGCCGGTTCGGGCGAAGTTTATGTTGTATCGATGGCGCCGAACGGCGAAACATCTGGCATGCGCACTGCGTTGGCGATGGGTGCCGTTAAAGGATTATTGGTCAGTGATCCTGCTCTCGCGGGTTCAGATGCTTTGACAACTGCAAAAGTTTTGGCTGCGGCAGTTAACAAACTCGGTGGCGCGGATCTTGTGATCACGGGTACCGAATCTTCAGATGGTTACACCGGCACAGTGCCAGAGCAAATTGCAGAATGCCTCGGTTTGCCATCGGTAACTTTCGCCAAGAAAGTTAAAATCGAAGGATCAGTTTTGAAAGTCGACCGTCAAAGCGAATCTGGTTACGACGAAGTTGAGTGCACATTGCCGGCCGTGATCAGCGTGACTGCTGGTGTTGTCGAGCCGCGCTATCCAAGTTTCAAGGGCATCATGGACGCAAAAAAGAAGCCGCTGGATGTTGTGACGGCAACTGATCTTGCTGTCACGCCAACTGGTTGGGCTGGTGCTGGTCAAAAAATTGTCAATGTAACGCAAGCCGAGGCCCGCAAAGCCGGACAAGTCATCGAAGATGACGGTGAAGCGTTCGGCAAAATCGTTGCATTCCTTGAAAATCTGAAGTTGATCTGAGAGCAAAAGGTAAACACACATGACAATCAATAATGTTTGGGTTTTCGCACAAGCCTCTGGCGGCGTAGCAACAACTGGCACTCTCGAATTGCTGACAAAGGCGCGATCGCTGTCGAGCAAAGTGACTGCATTTGTTGGTGGCGACGCGAGCGCAATCGCTGCTTCGCTCGGCGAATATGGTGCGACAAAGGTTTATGCAACTGGCGACTTGACCGGCAAATTGCCTGGCGTTGCCCTTTCGGCAGCGATGAAGTCAATCATCGACTCGGGTGACACACCGGACGTAATTATGTTTCCGCAAAACTATGAAGGTCGCGACACGATGGCTCGGTTGTCGGTGAAACTCAATCGCACGGTGTTGACGAACAACATCGACATCGCCGACTCGGTAGATGGCGTTGTTGCGACGACACCGATTTTCGGTGGCAACATCTTGGTTACTACCGCCTTCAGCGGACAAGGCCCACACTTGGTTTCATTCCGCCCAAAAAGTTTTGCTGCCGAGCCTGCAGGTGCGAGCTCGCCAGAAGTTGTTGCAGTTACAGTGCCTGACCTTGGCAAGCAAGGCGGTGCAAAAGTCGTTGCAGTGCACACCGAGCAATCGTCTGGACCAAAACTTGATGAAGCAGCAATTGTCGTTTCTGGTGGTCGCGGTCTCGGTGAAGCCGGCAACTATGCGTTGATCGAAGATCTTGCAAAACTTCTTAAAGGTGCGCCTGGTGCGTCGCGTGCGATCGTTGACGCTGGTTGGGTGCCTTACTCATATCAAGTTGGTCAGACTGGCAAAGTCGTGAAGCCAAGCGTTTATATCGCGGCGGGCATTTCTGGCGCGACCCAGCACATGGTGGGCATGAAGGGCTCAAAGAACATCATTGCGATCAACAAAGACAAAGAAGCGCCAATCTTCGGCATTGCAGACCTCGGCATCGTCGGTGACGTGCACAAAGTTCTGCCAAAACTAATCGAAGCGCTCAAATCCCGCTCATAATTCCGTCGTGCAGATTTTGCGCGATTTAAATTGTTGGCGAAGGCTGTTTAGACGAGGGGCCAAGGGTAGTGGCGGCCCGAGGGGTCGACTGGAAACCGCGCCCCATCAAGTAGCCATTTTGCGCGTTCGGTGATGGCGACAACCTCTTGTTCGCTGAGCAGAGTTGCAACTTCGAGTGGTACGGTCTGAGTCAGCGGTTCGATTTGTTCGAGCAGTGGTTGGGATATTTCTTCGCCGCCGAACTCCCAGATGACGGTGCGCAACTTGAAATCGGCGGCGAAACAGACACCGTGGTCGATGCCCCATACGCGCGAGTTTTTGTCGACCAGAACATGGCCCGACTTGCGGTCGGTGTTGTTGGCCAAAATATCGAATGCGCACATCGCGCGAAACTGATCGTGTAAATCTTGGCGCTGTTCAAAAATCGTGAAGTAGTGCTCGTCGGGGTCGGCCTCGATCAACAACTGCACCGAACCTTCGCCACTTGGGCCGTCGCGCAACACGGTTGGTGGCACGAAGCCCATACCCATAGTTTCAGAAAGTCGATAGGCGGCGACTTCACGGCGGTGAAGACCAGGGCCGAAATCCCACAGCGGTCGTTCACCGCGCATCGGTTTATAAATTGCTTGGATTGACTTGTCATCGAGAGCAATCGATACCAAATATGTGGCGTTACTGCTGTAGGGCATACGCATCACGACCGACATTTCGCCGCGCAACAAAATATTTAGTTGTTCGGCGCTATCTAGTTCATGCGTGGACACAAATGGCCATCTTTGTTAATTGGCCGGCCACAAAAAACACACGATGGTCGACCCGACGAAACAACTTCGTCGGCGTGTTTGCAAAATGCGGCAGCCTGACCACGGGTGATGTGGGCCCGAACGTGCGAGATATCTTGTTCGGAGATCTCGGTTTCATCCTCGGGTGAGATTTCGATTTCATCAAGCTGAATCACGAGGCGATCACTGAGCGTGTCGTACGCGAGACCGACGGTGCCGAGTACGAACTCGGGCTCGATCGGCTGAGACAACTGCATTACGTCGCTGATTGGCCCGTGCGAAACATCTGGTGCATCAGCCAAGAGTTTGCGCAAATATTCTGACATCGCCGCAACTTGCTCTTTTTCGCATTTGATCGTGATGCGCTGGCCTTCGGCGCGAACTTGCAACACAAAAGTGCGCTTGCCTGGTTCGCCGAGGGCCCCCGCGGTGAACGCATCGGTTGAGTCGAACTCGAAATACACGCTCATGAGATCTGCAGATCGGCGAGGTTGCCACCAGTCGAGTTGACGGTCAAAACAACCGGGCCATACGCCGAATAAGAAACGGCGCTGACCGAACATGTGCTGATGACGATGCGCTGAAACAGGTCGAGGTGCGTGCCCATGGCGTGGGCGACAGCCGCTTTGATCGGGTCGGCGTGCGAAACACAAATCACGATGCCACCTGGATGCGCTTTGCGCAGGTCATCGAGGGTCGAGACCATGCGAGTCTGCATCTCGGTGAAACTTTCGCCGTTCGGAAATCGAAAAGTGCTGGGTGCTCGCTGAACGGTTGACCACTCGGGCAGTTTCATCAACTTGCCGAGTTCTTTGCCCGTCCACTTGCCAAAGTCGCACTCGAGCAAACCTTTGTTGATAATGATTTTTTTGTTGAGCACTTTGCCGATCGGAGCAGCGGTCTCGCGAGCACGCTCGAGCGGCGAAGAATAAATTGCCGAGACTTTGTTTAGTTTGCTGAGTCGTTTGGCGACTTCAAGTGCTTCGTTTCGGCCGACATCACTGAGGTGCAGGCCAGCAGCACGACCAGGCAGCAGTTTGCCGGTGCTCGGCGTCTTACCGTGACGCACCATGATGATCACGGTCGATGCCTGGGGCTTGGTTTTCTTGGTCGTCATTTCAGATCTTCAAACTATCGGCACAGCGCATAATCTCGTGGTGTGGCGCTTCAGGGTGAATTTAACAAACTTGCTAACGAGATAACCGAATGTCACAAGTGCACACGACTCGTTAAATGGCGTGAAAAAGTTTCGATTGAAAAGCGAGCCTCGTATGCGAGTGAAACTTATTGGGGAAAGCCAATCGCTGGTTTCGGCGACACTCGCGCCAAAATTCTTGTGTTGGGTCTTGCGCCCGGGGCACACGGCGCAAATCGAACAGGCCGCATTTTTACTGGCGATCGAAGTGGCGACTGGCTATTTAGGGCGATGTACAAGGCAGGTTTGGCTTCGCAACCAGAATCAATTTCGCGCAACGACGGGCTGAAACTAACCAACGCGTGGGTGTCGACTGCTGTACGCTGTGCGCCACCCGACAACAAACCGACACCGAATGAGCGCAAGAAGTGCTCGAATTATTTGACTCGCGAACTTGAGTTGCTGAGTCAAGTAAAAGTGATTATCTGCTTGGGGGCGTTTTCGTTGACCGCGGTTTGCGACGAGCTAGAGATTCGACCCCGACCAAAGTTCGGTCATGGCGTCGTTGTGAATCACGAGAAGTACAAAATTGTCTGCTCGTATCATCCGAGTCAACAAAATACTTTCACGGGAAAACTCACCGAAAAAATGTTTGACAGTGTGTTTAAAACTGCAGTGAAACTAGCGCGTTAAAATTATAAAGCGAGTAGTTCGCCACTGCCATAGACCACGGCGACTGCAGCCAAAAACAATCCGAAAACGCGTTGAAGTTTTTTGTCGCTCATTTTGAGTGCCATTTTCGACCCGAACGGTGCGCCGACAACGACGCCAATCGTGAGCCAAATCGCGAATCGCCAGTCGATGCCGCCTTCAATCGCGTGAGTGATCGTGCCTGGCACCGCAAAGCAGCCAACGCAGACCAGCGAAGTTGCGACGGCATTTTTCATCGGCAAGCCGAGCCAGCGTCGAAACAACGGCACCATGACGATGCCGCCACCTACGCCGAGCAAACCAGAAAGACTGCCGGACACAAGACCAGTCAGAGTCGCCAAAAAACTTTGCGAGTTTCTGAGATTTGTTTTAGTGTCGTCAGGTTCATTCGACTCACTTGGCTCGCGTAGAGAGACGCTGCGAATCATGTTGATCGAACTCCACATCAGTAACAACGCGGTGAGCACCATCAGCAAGTGACCGTCGCCAGGTACGCGTGGTGAAACCCATGCGCCGAGAATCGCCGTAACGATGCCACTTGGCGCGGTGAACGCGACGACTTTCCATTGAATTAGTTCGCCGTGCCGATATCGCCACGAGCCACTGACGGCGCCGGGCAAAATTGACGGCAGTGTCGTGCCGACCGCGAGCGCGGCCGAGCAACCCAATGCGCGAATTGCGGGTGTCGAAATGACTGCGCCACCAACCCCAAAAGTGCCAGACATAATGCCAGTGGCGATGCCAGCAAGCGCCGTCAAGACGTCACGAAAAATACCGGCGTCCATGAAACCAGTTAATGTGCTGCTGGCGTAGAGCCGTCTACTTTTTTCTTCGGAGGCGGAACTCCGACGCCGACAGCCTTGTCGGCGAACTCTGGCCATCGACGACGGCTGACGATGCTCAACAAACGCAAAAGTCTCATTGCGGTCGCATCGGTTTCTGCGGGCCGAGCAACAACCGAGCCATCTTTGATCATTCGATTCATAACTTCTTCACCAAGTTCGGTGCGCACGACACAGAGAGTCCAATCGTTGTCTTCGCCGATGCCGCCAGTCGAGATGTCGGCGTGCTCAGCGGCAAAGTCTGGACACATTTTGCAACCTTCGCGCGTCCATTTGTGGCACTCTTTGAGATCGATCTCGTGATACGAGCCGTCGCGCATCCAAATCTGAAACACGCCTTTGATGTTCATTTTGACCATTTCTTCTTTTTTCAAACCGTACTTGGCCAAGAATAGTTCTTCAAAAATTGCATCGTCGAAAGTTTTTGAACAGAGCAAACCGATGTTGAACAAAAATGGTTTACCAACTTTTCCGGCTTTGCGCTTCCACATGATCGGCAGCGCCGACGACTGACAACTCATGCCGACTAGCGCAAGTCGTTTCAGGCCTTCTTTTTCGGCATCGCGCATCGCCAGAGTGTTCGCCGAATAGGTATAACGACTGCCCGACGATGCAAGAACTTCGGCGGGTGTGCGCGCGAGACCCGGCAGTGCCTTCCATGATGAGCCGTCACCTTCGACAAAACTTGTCAGTGCCGCGTCGATGTAGTCGTGTTTCAGCAACCAAATCAACATTGCGCCGACGAAACCGCCGTCCTGACCTTTTTTGTGGGTCTCTTCGTCTGCAGCGCGAACCATCAATAGTTGTCGATATTGGCCGTACATTTCTTCATCTTTGCGTTGGCGACCGAACAAGTGCATGTCGGCCTCGGGCTCCCAGGCGCGAAAGCGAGGGCAGGCGCGGGTGCAACTCGTGCAACCCTTTTCTCCGTGAATGCAGTTGTCGAGACCGAGTTCTTCTTCAAGGTGAAACGGTTTGTATTTGCCTTCTTCGTGTTCGTAACCGATTACATCGTGTGGACAAGAAATCACGCAGCCCGCACAACCCGTGCAAAGGCCGGTGTTGATGACTTCTTCGTAGAGTTCTTTCCATTGGTGCGTCCAACGCTCGGCAACTTCGACCATTTCGCAAGCCTAGTGAGTGAGCCGAAATTCTCATTGACTCAAGTGGACTTGTGACGTGAAAAACGGCAACAATGGTTAGACGATGTTGACATATACCCCTGAAGCCGAAGCACGACGAGCAGAAATTCAGCAATGGCTTAAAGACAACCTGCCACCTCGCTGGTTTGAAGACGGCTATGAGATGTCGCCGGAAGAGCGAAAAAATTTCAACGAGACTTGGGCCGAAAAATTGTTTGCAGGTGGCTGGATCTGTGCAACGTGGCCAAAAGAATATGGCGGCAAAGGATTGAGCACTCTAGAAGGTGTAGTGCTCGCAGAAGAATTTGCCAATGCTGGCGCGCCGATGCGTGCCGATTTTTTTGGCGACACGCTTGTCGGACCGACACTGTTGCAATACGGCACTGAAGCACAAAAGCAAGAGTTCCTGCCAAAAATTCTGAGTGGCAAGATGCGTTGGTGTCAAGGTTTCAGCGAACCAAATAGTGGCAGCGATCTCGCCAGTGTCAAGACAACGGCGGTTCTCGACGGTGACGAATGGGTGATCAACGGACAAAAAGTTTGGACGACACAGGGCCATCACGCAGATTATTGCTTCTTGCTAACTCGCACCGACAAAGATTCACCGAAGCACAAAGGCATCTCATATTTATTGGTGCCGATGAGACAACCTGGCGTTGAAGTGCGCGGCATTACACAACCAGATGGCACCGCCGAGTTCTGCGAAGTTTTCTTCACTGATGCACGTTGCCCGAAAGACAATGTCGTTGGTGGCGTAAACAATGGCTGGAAAGTTGCCAACAGCACGCTCGCGTTCGAGCGTGGCATGAGCGCGACGACTGGCTTTCGAAGATTCGAAGAAGAATATAAATTGTTCGTCACGCAGGCCAAAGCAAACGGCAAAATCGACGACGCGTCGATTCGTCAGCGATTGGTGCAGTACTACACCAAGATTCAGATCTTGCGATTCAACGGGCTGCGGTCTTTGAGTTCGACGCTTGCCGGCACGAAAGATTTTGGAGTGATGGCACTCGGCGCAAGCAACAAAATGTTTTGGTCAGAGATGCACCAAAGTGCAATGGAGCTTGGTCTAGATATTTACGGCGCGTATTCGATGTTGGTCGACACTGGTCCTGAATCCGGCACTTGGCCAGGTGCGCAACGCGACAAGCGGCGGGCGAATTACCCGACATCACCGATGATGTCGAGTTTCTTTTTTTCGCGATCAGAAACAATTTGGGGCGGCACTAGTCAAATTCAGCGCAACATTGTTGGTGAACGCGTGTTGGCATTGCCCAAAGAGCCAAAACCTGCCAGCGGAGAGTAACTGTGAATTTTCAAATAGCAATTCGTTCTGGGTTTCAGAATTACACCAACTTCAAAGGCCGGGCATCGCGCGCCGAATATTGGTGGTGGGCGTTATTCACGGTGATAATAAGTATTTTGCTTTCGTCGATCAGCGATTCGTTCGGCACCTTAGGTTCGCTGATCACTCTTTTGCCGTCGATTGCTGTTGCGATTCGTCGCATGCACGACGTAGATCGAGTTGGCTGGTTTGTTCTGGTGCCGATTTATAATTTGATTTTGGTTTTACGTCGTGGCGATGCGGGCGAGAATCGTTTCGGACCGCCACCGCCGCCGAAATTTAACTAATACGCGCTTTAATATTTTGGTACGCGCCGCTGATAGGCCGCACCGATAAGCGGTGAACTCAAAATAAAGTCGGCACTCGCGCGGTTGCACGCCACCGGAATATTCCAGACCACGGCGATGCGCAACAGGGCTCGAATATCTGGGTCATGCGGCTGTGGCTCGAGTGGATCCCAAAAAAACAGCAAGACATCGATGCCGGATTCAGAGATTCGCGCTCCGATTTGTTGATCGCCACCGAGAGGCCCGCTGCGCATGCGCTCGATGGTGAGCCCGGTGCTGTCGGCAATCAATTTGCCAGTCGAGCCAGTTGCGATGAGCGTGTGTCGTTTGAGTTCGTCTTTGTGTTCGGTGGCCCACTCGAGCATCTCGCGTTTCATGTTGTCGTGGGCGACGAGAGCGATGCGTTTGGTCGCTGGGCTCTCGATGTTTATCATTTCGGTGGAGGTCATGAATGAAGGCTAGGGCAAAACTCAACTCAGACTTGACTGCGTCACGAGTGATCACGACACCAATCGGCAAACTCACGCTGGTTGTATCGTCGAAAGGTTTGCAGCAAGTGATCTTTGGAGCAAAAAAACTGCAGAGCGCAAAACGGGTTTCGTCAAAAGCAAATGGCTTTCTGACACAAACCGAACGACAGTTGAGTGAGTACTTTGCCGGCAAGCGCAAAAAGTTTTCTATCGATCTCGACATTTCGGGCACTGCGTTTCAAGAGTCGGTTTGGTTTGCGCTGAACAAAATCAGTTACGGCAAGACAATTTCGTACGCACAGCAAGCAAAACTCGTGCGCAAACCGAAAGCGTTTCGTGCAGTGGGCTCGGCTAATGGCAAGAACCCAGTGGCGATCGTTCTGCCGTGCCATCGTGTTATTGCTTCTGATGGCACTCTTGGTGGTTACGGCGGCGGGCTGGGGATCAAGCGCAAGTTGCTTGCGCTTGAGAAAAAGTTTTAGTGCGGCTGGGTGAAGCCGAAGCATTCGCGCAGGTATTCATCGCGCAACGCAACTTCTGGCGCGCCAATTGAGACGACTCGTTGAGCCAACAGCATCACGGTGTTGGCTTGTTCTGCATCTTGCAGTTCGTGTGTAGCCATAACGACTGTTACGCCATGCGCTCTCTCGCTGGCGATTAGTTCGGCGACAAGTTTTCTGCCGTTGATGTCGAGGCCTGCTGTGGGCTCGTCGAGCAACAACACCTCGGCTTGGCGGGTTAAGACTTGTGCCAAGTGAGTGCGTTGTTGTTGGCCACCAGATAAGTCACGAATCGGGTCATTTGCCTGCGAGTCGATGCCTGTGAGACGCATCGAGTTCTCGACGACTTTGTTGTCGTGTGTAGTTGGTTTATTGAAGAGACCAAGATGGGCGAATCGGCCCATCGCAACAACATCTCGAACACGCAGTGGCAAGGTGTGAGTTGAAACTGGGTGTTGGGGAAGATACGCCACGCGTTTGGGCAGTGAGCCAGGGGCTGAGCCGAGAATTTTAAGTTGACCGTTGATCGGTTGCAGTAGTCCCGCCATTGTTTTCAAAATCGTTGACTTGCCAGAACCGTTGGTGCCGATCAAGACCAAGAGTTCGCCAGGACGCATGTTGAGCGAAATGTCGTTGACTATCGGAAACTTTGAGTAGCCGACTGCAAGATGCTCAGTCTTAATCGTTTGTTCTGCTGAACTGCTCATCTGATGTGTGAGCCAGCATGAGTATGTGGATGCTCGTGCTCGTTGTGACCATTGTCGGTGATCGTTTTTTTGATTTCTGTATAGGTTGCGGCTACCGCAAAGATCAGCACGGCTGTCAGCACGATGCTTGCACCTGCTGCGAGGTCGAAGTGATAGCTGACAAGAAGTCCAACATAAGTTGAAACTGAACCGACCAAAGAGGCGATGAAAATCATTATTGAGATTCGTCTTGCGAACAATGCACCCGTTGCAGCGGGAGCGATCAGCATGCCAAGAACGAGCAGAGTACCGACTGTTTGAAAACTGGCGATGACGGTGATGGTGACGATCATCAACATCAGGTTGTGAAATAGTCGACTTGAGAATCCAGAAGTTTTGGCCAGACCTTCGTCGACGCAGAGCAACAAAAATGGCCGTCGAGCGACGAATGCAACGGCACCGACGATGACTAGTGCGACGAGTTGCAGAATTAAGTCGCGAGTGTTGACGCCGAGCAATTCGCCGAACAATATCCGTGAAAGATCACCTACAAAACTGCGAGATTGCGAAGTGATCATCACGCCGAGTGCCAGCATGCCGACAAAAAGCAAGCCGATCGCGGTGTCGCCCGAGAGGCGAAACCGTCGCGAGACAATGCTGACGCCAGCCATCATCACGAGCGAACTAATCGCAGCACCGATGACACCCGAGACGCCCAGGAGCATTGCCGTAGCGATGCCGGGCAACACGCCGTGGGCGAGTGCGTCGCCGATAAATGCGAGCCCACGCAACACAACGAAAGTGCCGGCTATCGCGCAAGTGATGGCGACAAGAATGCCAGCGACCAGCGAGAATCGTAAGAACTCATTGTTGGCAAATGGCTCGATGAACATGCTGTTATTGAGCCAACTCACGCTTACAACAGTAATGAGTGCTGTGAGTTAGCCGAGTGCTTCTGCGATTTGATTGACCATCTTGAGCATGAACGCTTGATAATTAGCAGCGCCATCAAGAAAGTGAGTTGAAAGCGTGACAGCCTTTATGTCGAGTTCTTTGGCAAGTTGAGTTGCCGTGTCTGGTGAGACGCCAAGACCCGTGAAGATCGCTGGAACGTTGTATTGCTCAACTTTCTCTTTCAGTTCGGCAATGTCGCCAGCGGTGGCCTCAGAGGTAGTTGTGAAGGACGGAATAATTACGCCGATTACTTCGCAACCGTAGCGGTCGGCAAAGTAGCCCATTTCGTCATGACCACTAACCAGATTGCATTCGCCAAGACTGCTGATGATCGATTCGACTTCTTTGTCGAGATCTTGCAATTTTGCAGTTAAAGACGCTGAAGACTCAGTGAGATCTGCACCTATCGCTTCACTGAGCGCTGATGTCAGTGCTGGAAGCATCTCTAGCATTGTTGCAGGAGAAAGCCAAAGGTGCGGGTCGCCACCGCCATGCTCGTCGCCGTGTTCGTCGCCTTCTTCTTCAGCGTGATCTTCATCTTCTTCTTCATCTTCTTCTTCGTCGCCGTGATCGTCGCCGTGATCATCACCGTGCTCGTCACCGTCTTCAGTCTTGCGCACGGTGATGTGTTCACCGATCATGAAGATGTTGCCACTTGAGTCAGCAATGTTTTCGAGAACTTCTTCGAGACCTTCTTCGAATTCAAGACCGTTTGATACGACAAGAGCAGCATTGTTGATTGTTTCAATGTCCTTAGCAGATGGTTGAAATTCGTGCGGGTCTTGACCATCTGGAATAACCACATTTACGCTGGCGTTATCGCCAACGAGTTGTGAAACTATGTCGCCAATTACCGAGTAGGTAACAGCAACAACTGGCAATTCAGCAACAACAGAATCAATTGTTGTTTCGGTGCTCGATTCGTTCGCGGTGGTCGAATCGTTAGAACTGCTGCAACTGGCGAGAACTGTCAGGGCGATAAATGCCGAAACTAATTTGTTGGTTTTTTTCATGCGACCCACTCTAGCAGTAATGAGAATCATTCCCAATATGTTTACGGGTTATCGTCGGGCTGTAAAACTAGTTAGATCGGGTCGCTAATGCGCTCGAGAGTCACTTTCAGGCCGCCAAGGTCTGGTCGGGTCCAGATCATGTGGCCATCGGCATCAAGGCGACGCGTGACTTCAATGCCGGGTAAGCCAACTGGTCTCAAGACGAAAGTGCCATTTTCGAATGTCGCAATCACATGAATCGGTGTTTTGAAGTCAAATACCCAAACATCATGAACGCCGTTCTCTTCTGTGCCATCAGCACGAGCATCTGCGATCGTCCCGCCACCACAGTCAACAATTCTGTTGCCGCACTGTTCGATTCGCTCGGTATAAAACATGATTCGGTCATCGGCAGCCACGCTTACGCCATCACGCTCGGCGCGAATCGTCCTCCAAATTCCGCGTAGGTCGGGGGCACCCTGCACGAGTGGTTCAGTGCACTGGCCAAGAATTAACGGAGGGAATTTTTCGCCGTAACCGCCAGGTGGAGTATGCGCCACCGGTATTTGATGTGACTTCATTGTCTTGCAGTATTTTCTTGACGCATTGTCGCTGAAGTTTGCGTTGGTTGTTTAAGTGCCCAGCGCCTTGTTTATTTGCTCAGTTAATACATCTGTTTCGATTTCGCCGCTGATTCTTAGGGCTACTTTGCCGTCAGCGTCGAGCAATACAAAGAACGGGAAACCCGATACACCCATGGCATTGGCGGCGGTTTTTTCACCACTGTCGGTCATTACTGGCCACAAGGCCGGAAACTCTTCGCGAGCCAACCACTCTGATGGCGGGAAGTTCGGCGAAGCGGGGTCTGAAGAGGTTGTTATGCCGATTACATCCAGACCACTCGGCACTTTGCCTGAACTATTCCATTCTACGAGAAGCGGTACTTCGCGTTGACAAAACCCACACCAGTGGGCAAGAAAGACGAGCAGTGTTGGTGCGCCAGGACTGGTGACGATTTTGTTTCCGGTGAAACCTTGACCAGTAAGAACTGGTGCCATCATGCCGATCGCAGGATCGGTTGGCGTGCCTGAAAATTCTGGAAGCGAATCACCAACAACTTCAACTTGACCAAACTCTTCGACACCCGTGACGACTTCGTCGCTGCCAGATTGTGAAGCGACTGCGATGATTGCGGCGACTGCGATCAAGGCAGCGATGCCGCCGATCAGCCAAACCGATTTGTTCGAAGAAGATTTTTTCGTTGCCATGATTCCTCTATTCCAATATCTCTTTATTTCTCTGTTGTGCGAATTGTAACTAGAAGTATTGTCGTAAAGAACGCGGTGAATGCCATAAATGAAAGAGTCACAAAACCAAAGTTTTCAAACCAAACAACTGAGCAAGGTAGTTTTGCGTCGCAAACCCCTGCATCAAGATCTGGGAAGTGTTCAACAAACCAGTGGTAAGCAGCAATTGCTCCGCCGACAGAGGCGAGCGATACTGCAGCAGTTTTCATGAGCTTAAATTTCTTAAAGTTTGCGACCACGAGCAAAACTGCCAACGGATACATTGCTACGCGCTGGTACCAGCACAAGCGACACGGCACGTAGTTGACGATTTCTGAAAAATAGAGACTGCCGAACATTGCTGTTGTCGTGATTAAGGCAGCAAGCGGCAAGGCAATTTTTTGAACTTCGACCAAGAATTTTTTGGCTTTAAAGATTCGCGCTAACAAGACGATGAGGCCAAAGCCGAGCGTACCCAAACTGAGCATCGCGAAAAACAGTTCGAACACTTCGTTGTTCATGGTCTGCACTACGCTAATTGAGGGAACCGCAAAACAGAATCAGTGATAAACACATAACGGAGCGATAAAAATGTCAAGTCTTAAAGATCAACTCAAGGCAGATTTGACCAATGCGATGAAACTGCGCAACGAAGTCGAGACTTCGACGCTGCGCATGACATTGGCAGCGGTCATGAACGCCGAAGTTGCTGGCGCCGAGGCAGTTGAACTAACGAACGATCAAGTTCTGGCTGTGATTAGCGCTGAGGCGAAAAAACGCGCCGAATCGGCAGACATATATAAGGATGCAGGTCGCCACGACGCCGAGGCGGCAGAACGGGCAGAGTTGGCGATTCTTGAGCGATATTTGCCGGCCCAAATGAGCGACTCAGATCTTGAAAAGATCATCGAGTCAGCGATCGCCGAGGCGGCAAAGCAAGGCCTGACCGGACCGAAAGCCATGGGCGCCGTGGTCAAAGCCGTGCGAGGGCAGGCTGGCGCGGGGGCCGACGGCGCAAAAATCGCCAATTTGGTCAAGTCAAAACTGCTCTAATTTTCGGGCCATTTAGAGCGCATGTAACTTTTGACACAGGGGTGCTGGGCGGGTATCGTGACCACAAGGCCCAATGCCTTTTTCCGAAGGGGGAAATAAAAAATGAAGAAATTATTCACAGGTGGTCGTCGCAAGGTTGTTGCCGTGATGGCAATTGCGCTTGTGGCTTCTCTCACCCAAGTTACAACCAGCGGTGCATCGGGTGCAGACACACCAAAGCGTGGCGGAAATATCACGGTTGGTATTTTCGACTCGTTCCCAGGTTTCTGTATGGCAGACAACTTGGCTAACTCGTCATTGATGGCAGGTCGCACAATTTATGAAACATGGGTCGAGCAACGCGCCGATGGCGTGATCGTGCCGTATCTTCTTAAATCGATTGACAAGAGCCCAGACAACAAGACATGGTTGTTGACTCTTCGCGATGGCATCAAGTTCCACGATGGCTCGCCTGTAGACGGCACAGCGTTGTTGATAAATCTTCAGGCAGGTCGAGGCACGCTTTATCTAAACGGATTGATCGGCCGAACTCCAAAATCGCCATCTGCAGGTACCGCTGCTGGATTTAACGCAAACATTACTGACGTTATTCAAACTGGCACAATGTCGGTGACCGTCAAGTTGTATCAAGCAGACGCAACCTTCCTCGAAACGCTTTACGCATCAGGTCGAGCCTTCGCCCGATCAATTGCGCAGATCACCGGGCCGAACTGCTCGACAGTGCCAATTGGTACTGGTGCATTCAA
>CAMDEC010000009.1 GCA_945893395.1 Bifidobacterium breve | reverse complement strand
AGCGGTCGCCAAGCCGTCGCTGGCGAGGTAGTTGTGTTCGTCAAGTGCGCTTCGTACATCGGCGACTGACTGCAAACTCATGTTGTCAGGCTAGGAGATCACGAGTCAAAGCCCAAGCCCAAGCGGTCAAGTAGGCGTAGCCACAAGTTGCGCTTGCCCGTGCGATCTTCGTAGTCAAGCGACCATCGAGTCGCCTGAATGCCGATAAACCGAAACGGCTCGGGCGGAAACGGGCGTGGCTTGCGTTTGACGAACTCCGTTTGTGTGGCGCGAGTCGAATTGCCTGCCAAAAGATCAAGCATCACTTCGCCACCAAATCTTGATGCTGCCACGCCCAATCCCGTGTAGCCGAGCGCATAAGCAACGCGATCGTCGAATTGTGTGCCCCAGAAAACGCTGTAGCGTGCGCACGTGTCGATCGGCGCACCCCACATGTGCGAGAACTTAACGCCCTCAAGTTGTGGAAACGTCGTGAAGAACTGTCGCGAAAGCATCGCCCAAGATTCAGGGCGTGATTCAAGTTCTTTGTCCATTTGGCCACCAAAGTAATAAATCGCGTCGTATCCGCCCCACAAAATTCTGTTGTCGGCGGTCAACCTGAAATAGTGAAATTGATTTGACACATCGGCAAGGCCTTGGCGGTTGCGCCAACCGACGCTTGCGAGTTGTTCGGCAGTCAGTGGCTCGGTGACGAGGCAATAGTCATAAACAGGCGCAATGTATTTATTAATTTTGCGTAGCAATGGCTTGAAAGTATTTGTCGCCAGCGCAACATTGTTGGCTTTGATTTTTGCCAGTGGAGTTTTGATCTCGATTTTTTTCTTGGTGTCGTTCAGATCGATGGCGCGAGTGTCTTCATAAATGCGCACACCCAAAGTTTGCGCAACTCGCTTGAGACCCCATGCCAAACGTGCTGGGTCGACAAGAGCAGACGAGTCTCTGGCCCACATTCCACCCGTAAACACGGGCGAGTGCACTTCGGCGCGCATCGCATCGCGATCAAGCCATACGACATCGTGGCCCAGGTCGCGCAACTGCACATAGTCTTCTTGCAATTCTTCGATGTAGTTTTCAGTGTGCCAACTGCTGGCCACTTCAATCGCGCCGTTGCGCTCGAAGTCGCAGTCGATGTTGTGTTCGCGAATTACTTTTTCAATTTCAGCAAAGTTCTCACGCCCGAGTTGTTCGAGAATCGCCACTTCATCGGGAAACCTCTCTTGGGCGTTGGCGATGCCGTGCGTCAGCGAATAATCCATGAAGCCGCCATTGCGACTTGTGGCGCCCGAACCGATTTCATGTGACTCGATCAGCACCACATCGCGATTCGCGTCGCGTTGCTTGGCGATAATCGCCGTCCAAAGGCCCGTGAAACCGCCACCGACCACGCACAGGTCGCAGTCTTCGTCTCTGACTGCAGTTGGGTTCGAGTCTGGCTCGTCAACGTCATCTAGCCAGTACGGAAAAGTCTCCGCGTCGGCTATCGCATCAAGGTAACGCTCACTCGACCGCGGCGGAGTTGCCGATCGGCCCATTGGGTCTCACCACCTAACAGGGCTAATTATAAGGCCGGCAGGGTTACATCTAAGCCATCGAGCGCCCTAATCTGAAGACCTGTGGATCTTGGGCTGTCTGGACGCACCGCAGCGGTGGCAGGGGGCTCTGCCGGTCTGGGGTTCGCCACCGCCCAGGCTTTGGCCAATGACGGCGTGCGAGTTGTCCTGTGCGGTCGTGACGCAAAACGCGCCGCTGATGCCGCTGCCAAAATCGGCAACTCTTGTGTCGGTGTGTCGTGCGATGTTTCATCGGTTGCAGGTGGCGAACATTTTGTCGAGCAAGCCACAAAAATTCTCGGGCATATCGACATTTTGATTTTAAATAGCGGTGGCCCACCTGCCGGTAACTTTGCCAGCACCAGTGTCGAAAGTTACGACAAGGCTTTTGCCGATGGTTTGATGTCGATGATCGCGATGACGAAACTGGTTGTGCCGCAAATGCAAACGCACAAGTGGGGCAGAGTAGTGGCGATTACTTCGATTGCTGTGCGTCAGCCAATTGCAAACTTGATTTTGTCAAACACGGCACGCGCTGGTCTGACTGGTTTTCTAAAAACTGTTGCGCGCGAAGTTGCCGGCGATGGCGTAACCGTTAACACAGTGCAACCTGGTACGCACGACACCGATCGCATTAGGCAGCTTTATGGCGCGACACCAGACGCCAAGGCGCTTGACATACCGGCAGGTTTTGTCGGTGACCCGAAAGATTTCGGCAGCGTTGTGGCATTTTTGTGCAGCGAGTCGGCAAAGTTCGTAACCGGTGTCAATTTGCAGGTCGACGGCGGTGCGTATACGGGGCTGATCTGATGCTGCAGCATGTCGTGGCAATAACTTGGAACGACCAAGTGCCAGTGAACTACCACGCAACAATCACAAAAGTTTTGCACGATATGGTCAAGCAAATTGCGACTGTGCGCAGTTATCACTGTGGCCCAGATCTCGGTGTCTCAGCGCCGACGAACGCCAATTATTTGATTGCTGCAACTTTCGATGATGTCGCGGGCTGGCGTGTTTACGACGAAGACGCGCTGCACAACGAGATTCGCGCCAAATATTTCAAGCCGTATATTGCAACCCGGTCAGCCGCTCAAATAAATTTCTAAGTCGCGCCGCAGGCGCGATTTTTATTTTGAGGCGGCTTCGAGTGCTCGGCGCACGAGGACACTCGCCAAATGCTTGCGATAATCGGTCGAAGCATTTAAATCGCTTTGCGGGTCGGCCTCGTTTGACGCGAGAGCCGCAGCATCGCTGATTGAAGCGCCTTTGGCAATTGCGCTGGCCACGCTTGTCGCCAAGATCGGTGTCGAACCCATGTTCACGAGTGCCACACCTGCTTCGCCTTTGCGACGCCATGCAGCCACACCAACGATCGCCCAATCTTGTGCCCGACGGTTGAACTTCTGAAAGCTCCAACCGGCGCCTTGCATTTTCGGCACGCGAATTTCAATCAACATTTCGTCGGCAGCCAAGTCGCTTTCGAGAAAGCCCTTGTAAAACTTCGTAGCGGCGATTTCGCGTTGACCTTTTGGTCCTTGCACGACATATGTCGCGCCAAGAGCAAGAGTCGTTGCAGGCAAATCGCTGGCAGGGTCGGCGTGGGCGATTGAACCACCGATCGTGCCGCGATGTCGCACTTGCGAATCACCGACATGACCAGCTGCGTGGCTAAGCAATGGCGCGTGCTCGTGCAGAACTTTTGATGTCTCGACGTCCATGTGTCGTGTCAATGCACCAATCGCAATGTGGTTGCCCGCATCTTTGATATATGACAAATCTTTGACACGACCGATGTCGATCAGCATCGCCGGTTGTGCGAGTCGCAACTTCATCAGCGGCAACAAACTGTGACCGCCCGCAAGAAACTTCGCGTCACTGCCATATTGACTGATCAATGAAATTGCTTCGGCGGCAGACGATGCCCGCTTGTAATCAAATGCTGCAGGAATCATTTCTTACCTCCACGAGTTGCTTCTTGAATTGTTCTCCACACAGTTTGCGGTGATGCAGGCATCGCCATCGAAGTCACGCCGAGACTCGAGAGCGCATCAATAATCGCGGTGATCACCGTTGGTGCCGCACCGATCGTGCCTGCTTCTCCAATGCCTTTAACACCGAGTTGATTCGTTGGTGATGGCGTGACCGTGTGACCAGTCGTAATTGACGGCAAATCGCTCGCCGCTGGCACCAGATATTCCATCAGTGTCGCCGTCTTCAAGTTGCCGTCACTGTCGTAAACGGCTTCTTCGAACAATGCCTGGGCGATGCCTTGCACCACGCCACCGTGCACTTGACCTTCAACAATCAGCGGATTGATCTGATTGCCGCAGTCATCTACCGCGATGTATTTCAAGATTTTCACAGCACCTGTTTCGGTGTCGACTTCGACGACGCACATGTGCGTGCCGAATGGCCACGAAAAGTTTGGTGGGTCATATGAAACTTGGGCTTCAAGATTTGGTTCGCAACCATCCGGCAGGTTGTGTGCCGTGAACGCACCAAACGCGATTGCCGCAAGCGGCAAAGCACGGTCTGGCGAGCCCTTGACGCTGAAAGTGCCACCAGCAAACTGCAAGTCTTCGGCTGCGCACTCAAGTTGATGAGCGGCAATCAATTTGGCCTTCTCGATCACCTTGTCGCAGGCGAGCGCGATCGCGACACCACCAACTGGCAGACTTCGCGAGCCATAAGTATCAAGACCCAGCGCCGAGATCGCCGTGTCGCTGTGCAACACATCCACATCTTCGGGTGCGACACCGAGTTTTTCTGAGGCGATCATCGCCCACGAAGTCTCGTGTCCTTGACCGTGTGGTGAAGTGCCGGTGATGACCTGCACTTTGTTGGTTGGCAACACGCGCACGGTTGCGGCTTCCCAACCGCCGGCACTGTAGTTGAGCGATGCCAACACGCGCGACGGCGCAAGACCGCACATTTCAAAATATGAACTCATGCCGACGCCGAGCAGTTTCGTCGCGCCCGGCACATTTTGTTTTTTCTGTTGTGCACGCACACCAGCCAGGTCGGTCATTTTGACGGCTTTTTCGGCTGCCAGCAGGTGATCACCCGAGTCATAGGTCAGGCCACTGAAAGCCGTATACGGAAACTGTTCTTTTTTGATGTAGTTGCGCTTGCGCAATTCGAACGAGTCAATTTTCATTTCTCGGGCGAGGGCTTCGATCGCCATTTCGATTGCATATGTCGCCTCTGGTCGACCAGCGCCACGATATGCATCTGTCGGGGTCAAGTTTGTGAACACCGAAGTGCAACTGAAGTCGTATGCCTTCGGAATGTCATAGACACCTGCATACAAAAACGCACCGAGCAATGGCACGCCAGGTGTGACGAGTTGCAAATATGCACCCATGTCGCCGATGATTCGCACACGAACTGCGGTGATCTTGCCTTTTTCGTCGGCGGCTAATTCGATGTGTTGAATTTGTCCGCGACCTTGAATCGTGGCATGTGAGTTTTCTGACCGCTCTTCGACCCATCGCACTGGTGTGTTGTGCTTGCGGGCGAGTGCCATGCACAAGAGTTCTTCGGCATAAACATCAAGTTTCGACCCGAAGCCACCGCCGACACTTGGCGCGACCACGCGCACTTGTTGTTCGGGAATTCCAAGTGTCAGCGCCGACATTACTTTCAAAATGTGTGGAATTTGAGTTGACGAGTAAAGCGTGATGTCGCCCCCAAATGGCTGTGGCACTGCCGCAATTGCGCGCGGCTCCATCGCCATCGGAATCAATCGCTGTTGCACATATCGCTCTTTGACTTTGTATCTGGCTTTCTTGAACGCTTCTTCAACGCAACCAGGTGTCTCTTCAACAAGTAACGGCCAGGTGTAGCTCTTGTTGGTGCCAAGATCTTTGTGAATTATGTTTTTGTCGCTGAGCGCATCTTCAAGATCAACTACTGCTTTCAGCGGCTCGTATTCGACATCAATTGCGTCGAGTGCATCTCGTGAAGCAGTCTCATTTGTGGCCAAAATTGCGGCGACGCCGTCGCCGACATAGTTGACTTTGTCGCTTGCCAACGGATAGTGCGGCGGATTCTTCATGTCGGTCGTCACTGGCCATGCGCACGGCATCGGTGCCGCCCATGCTGATTGCAAATCTTTGCCTGTGTAAATAGCAACAACGCCAATGATCTTTAGCGCCGCCGACACATCAATCGACTTAATTTTTGCGTGAGCAAAAGGCGAGCGCAAAACCGACAAGTGCAGTGCACCTGGAATATTTAAATCGTTGGTGAACTTTGCTTCGCCAGTTAAAAGTGGTGGGTCTTCGCGACGCAGCAACCGTGTGCCGATTATCTTGGTGGGTTTGTTTTCGGTGATAGTCATGATGCCCCTTTACTTTGCGCCCGCGGCAGCGAGCACCGATTTGACGATGTTGTGGTAGCCAGTGCAACGACACAAGTTGCCTTCGAGCCCTAGCCGAACTTCTTCTTCTGTTGGCTTTGGGTTTTCATTTAGCAAACCAACCGCTGCCATCACCATGCCTGGTGTGCAGTAACCGCACTGCAGGCCGTGGTTCTCCATGAACGCTGTTTGCATCGGATGCATCACTCCGTCTTTTGCCAAGCCCTCGATTGTCGTGAGGTTTGCGCCGTCGGCTTGCACTGCCAAGATGGTGCAACTCTTGACCGCTTCACCGTTCATGTGAATCGTGCACGCACCGCAACTCGAAGTGTCGCAACCGACATTCGTGCCGGTTAGTCCGACTGTTTCGCGAATGTAATGAACCAGCAAAGTTCTTGGCTCAACATCGCCATCATGCGTTTTGCCGTTGACCGTGATTGAAACTTTCACCTTCAGCCCCCATTTTCAGTTCGGCGTCATTGCCGAACACTTACCCGTGTAGGCAATCATGCCCCCGCAGGGCACGACCGCACAAATTGGGCTAGTAATTGCCCTCTCGGGGCTAGTTGCGCGGTTATCTATCCATCTTTTTCAGGCTACGCAAGGCGAAAATTAGGGTCAAGGCGCTTAGTGCGACTATCGCAATTAGCCCACCGTAACTATTTGACCAACTGATATATCCAGGGTCGCTGGCATTGACCCAGCCCGATCGCGACAAGCGAAAAATATTTGTGATCGGGTTGATGCGCGCGACAGTGTGTAGCCAACCGGTCATTACATCTAGCGGTACCTGCGCAGTCGACAAGAACATCGTCAAGAAAATTGACATCTGCATGATCGCCGCACCACGCATGTCTTGAAATCGGTAGGCGAGCCCCAGACCCCAGCCGGCGCCAATCGTAGAGATACCAATTGCTGCAATCCATGAACAGACATAACTCATCACACCTGCTGTTGGTCGTGCGCCAAGAATTGTGCCGGCGCCAAATACGACCAGGGTTACCAGCGTTACACGAATCCATGTGGCGAGAATTGGTCCGATAATTAGCGACGAACGCGAAGTTGGCGACATGCGCAAGCGATCGTAGAAACCGTTTTCAAGATCGCGGATGAGCGAGAACCCGAGACCAACACCGCTGAACGCTGCACCCATCGCCAAACCGAGAGGCATGAACCAATTGACTGAGCGATCTGTGGGGAAGCCTGGCAGTTTTGTCAGGGCGAAAAAAGTTCCAGAAAAAGAGAGCATGTTGAAGATCGGCATGGCGAGTGTCGGAATAAACGCCGACGGTAGTCGCCGAGTGTTGATCAAGCCACGCTTGACGAGTTGCCACGAACTGCGCATCGTTGTCGAGCGCACATCGCGCGTTGACAAAACTGAAGAAATTGTTTTTGTGTTGGCGCTCATCGCTAGTTCGCTCGCAGTCGGGCGCGAAGTTGTCTGCTGGCGATATACAAAGCAACAATTGCGATAGCCATCGGCACCAGAATTGCTCGTGCAGTTGCCGAGATGCTGAAGCCCTCAAGTGATAGAGCGCGAAGACCTTCAACCAAGTGCGAAATCGGGTTTAAGCCGGCAACAGTTTTATAGACACCACTCATCGTCTCGCGCGGAAAGAACGCACTCGAGAAAAATAACAAGATAAATAACAACGGAAATGTGCCCTGCACGGCCTCTGGCGAACCGGTCTTCAGCGCAACTGATGACATAAGCGCACCTACGGCAAGCGCGATCAACGCGCCACTGATGATCATTGCGATGATGCCTGGCACACCAGCCGAGACATCTGCGCCAAACGGCAACAGCACCAAGACAAAAACCGCTGTTTCAAGTGCGCCAAATAAGACGCTTCCTGCGAGTCGGCCGAACAAAATTGAAAGCCGCGAAGTTGGCGACGCCAGTAGGCGATCAAAGAAACCACTTTCAATGTCGGTTGCGAGTGCGGCTGCGCCAGTCACCGAACCAAACAAAACACCTTGGGTGATCGTGCCCGCAAGTTGAAACTGCAGATACGAGTTGACTTTTGGAAACCCTGGTAGCGAAGTTGTTTTGCCGAACGACGAGTTGCCTAAAAACGAGAAAAACAAAGGAAACACAATGCTCGGCACGACAAGTGCTGGTTGACGAAATAATTCGAGCGTCGAGCGCTTTGCTAACGCGACAGTCTGGCGAAATGCGGCAGATGTCGAGCGTTGAACCGAGACGTCGCTGATAACTGTGACGGCACTGGTCACTTTCGCCCCCGCCGTTTTTTCTTTTTAGGTTCATCGTCGCCGTTGTCGCCAGCAGGTGGTGCGTTGTCGGCACCTTCAAGCCGATAACCAGTTGCTTCGGCGAAAACATCGTCAAGACTTGGCTCGTTGATTTCAAGATGTTGCACATGCACGCCGGCTTCGTCAAGTTTGCGCACGACTTCTGTTACTTGTGATGCGCCGCCGCGCAGACCGACACCGAGCGCACCTTCGGCGCCAGGTCGCAAGTCGCCAAAAGTGCTGAGCACCGCTTTGGCTTTTTCAGTTTGGTCGATGCCCGTGTTGATAATCAGAGTTGGTGCACCGACGCTGGCTTTCAATTCGGCAGGTTTGCCTTCGCGCACAATTTTCCCGTGATCAATGATCGCTATTCGATCGGCGAGTTGATCTACTTCTTCAAGATATTGTGTCGTCAACATCACGGTCGTGCCTTCACGATTTAGGCGACGCACTTCTTCCCAGAGTGTGAGTCGGCTCATCGGGTCTAAACCAGTCGTTGGTTCATCCAAAAATAAAACTGTCGGCTGATGAATTAATGAGAGAGCCAAGTCGAGACGGCGACGCATGCCGCCCGAATATGTCGATACGCGACGCGAAGCAGCAGCAGTTAGACCAACTCGCTCGAGTAACTCGTCAGATCTTTTTTTAACTGCCGCCGCGGGAATGCCATAGAGCACGGCTTGCAATGCGAGAAGTTCTGTGCCCGTCATTAGAGGATCAATCGCCGCGTCTTGCAGCGCAACGCCGATGTTGCGACGAACTTGGTCGGCTTGGGTGACGACGTCATAGCCGGCAACGCGCGCCGTGCCTGATGTCGGTCGCAACAGGGTCGTGAGCATGCGAACGGCGGTGCTTTTGCCCGCGCCATTTGGGCCAAGAAAACCGAAAACTTCGCCCGCTTTGATGTCAAGGTTGATGCCCTTGACTGCTTGTACATCACCGAAGTGGCGCACCAAGTTTTCGGCGATAATCGGCGAGTTGCTCACTGCAACAGATTACTAAGTTACGGTGCGAAAAAATTAAGCAGAGACTGCTTTGATGGCCGACCAAACTCGTTCTGGCGTTGTTGGCATGTCGATGTGACGCACACCTAGGTGCATCACAGCATCAATCACTGCTGATTGCACAGCCGGCGTTGAGCCGATCGTGCCTGATTCGCCGATGCCTTTTGCGCCAAGCGGGTTGACAAATGTCGGCGTCTCCATGTGTATAACTTCGATGCTCGGCAATTCGACCGCCGAAATAAAAGTGTATTCAGTGAAATTAGTTGTCAATGGGTTGCCGTCGTTGTCGTAGCGAAACTCCTCGAGCAGCGCTTGTGCCGTGCCTTGGGCGATGCCGCCATGAATCTGTCCGTCAAGTATCAACGGATTAACAACTTTGCCGGCATCATCACACGCGATATGTCGGCGGTGTTTCACTTGACCCGTTTCGGTGTCGACTTCAACGATCGCGATGTGTGCACCAAACGGAAACGTCGCCGAACTTGCGACGAACGTGCCCTCGTGAGTTAAGCCAGTCTTGACGTCGGCGGTTTTTGCGACATCAGACCAAGATTTAGAAATTGAAGGTGTACCCGCAACATAAAAAGCGCCTGTCGTTTTGTCGAGCACGATGTCGTTTTCGTTGGCTTCGAGCAACTGTGCGGCGAGTTTGCGTGCTTGGTCGACGAGTTCAATCGAAACTTTTTGCACGGCGGCACCACCTTGTTGCAAAGAGCGTGAACCCATCGTGCCACCGCCACTCGGCACCAGATCTGTATCGCCCCAGACGACATCGATATCTTCGATGTCGATGCCAGTTTCACTGCTGGCGATCATCGCCCATGAAGTTACATGTCCTTGACCGTGTGGTGAGGTGCCTGTGTACACGACTGCTCGACCATTGGGCAAAATATTTATTTTTGCGTGCTCTTGCATCGGGTCAACGCCGCCAGTGACTTCGACATAGACGCTTACACCAATGCCAAGTTGCACTTTGTCGCCGCGTTTGCGACGCGCGGCTTGCTCGGCGCGTGCTTCAGAATATTTTGCTACAGCCATTACCTTGTCGAGCGCAGCACCGTAGTCGCCAACATCATATGTATGACCAATTTTCGTTTTATATGTCTGCATGAATTTTGGAATCAGGTTCATCCGGCGAACTTCGGCTGGATCTTTGCCGATTTCGGTGGCAAACAGATCCATCGCGCGTTCAATAGCAGCGGTGGCTTCTGGACGACCCGCGCCGCGATAGGCGACAATCGGCGTCGTATTGGTGACTACTGAAGTGGTGCGGCACTCCATTTTTTCGATGTCATAAACACCCTGCGACATTGGGCGAGTCATAAACGGGGCGAGCACAGTGCCAAGATCAACCCAGCCGCCCGAATCTTGAATTGCGTTCAACTGATATGCGGTCACACGGCCCGCTTTAGTGCCGCCGATCGTGACGTATTGCAGTTGGGCTCGCCCGTGACCCAAACTGATCATTGACTCGCTGCGCGTTTCGCGCCATCGCACTGGCTTGCCAAGATGCTTTGAAATATTGCCGAGCAGAAGTTCTTCTGAATATCCATTGATCTTTGCACCAAAGCCGCCACCCACATCTGGGGTAATGATGCGAATCTTTTCTGCGTCAATCTTGTTGGCTTTGGCAACCTCACCGCGCACGCCCTGCGCATGCTGAGTCGAGATCCATTGGTGCAATCTGCCGTCGATCCATGATGCAGCCGAACCGCGTGCTTCGAGCGGGCATGGCGCCACGCGTTGATTCATGAATCGACCTTTGACGACAACTTCGCAACCTTTAAACAACTCGTCGCCTGTGTTGTCGGGCATGCCCATTTCGACCGTGCCCATGACGATGTTGCTACCGCACTCTTCGTAAATAAGCGTCTTGCTGTTCATCGCTTGTTCGAGGTCAATTAATGGCTCGAGGGTTTCGTATTCAATCACGGCTCGTTCAATCGCATCTTCGCCTTGATCGGCACGCTCGGTGACGACTGCGGCGACGAGTTCGCCAACCCAGCGCACTTTGCCGATCGCCAAATGTGCACGCTTGGCCGCAGCATTAAAATTTGATGGTTCTTCATCAAGTCCAAGATCTTGTGCGGTGAAAACAGCGACGACACCAGGCGCCGTTTTACACTCCGATAAATCTATTTTTGTGATTTTTGCATGAGCCACGGTCGAGCGCACATATGTCACATGCAGAGCGCCAGCAAAAAGTGGCTCATCGTTCAGGTCTTCGATGTATTTGCCACCAGACGTCAAAAATTTAGGGTCTTCTTTGCGCAAGACTCGATTACCAAGAACACTTCCAGCCACAGTTTCCTCTCAACTAATTCGACAGACTGAATCTATATCATGTCAGCAGTTACGGCTGAAGCGGATCCAAAATTTCAATGTCGCTGTTGAGAATCGCTTGCGCCGAGCGCACCTGCAAAATATTCGTTACAACCGTGTACGGCCATTGATCTGGCAGATCGGCTGTCGCACGGGGCATTTCGAGCATCGGCACACGCTTTTCGCTCGGCAACAAATAACCCAATTGCGATCTGATTGCTTCTTGCATTCCTTGTGGAGTTTTCAAAACATCGACTTCGTCTTGTAGCGAATCGTTGATGTCTTCAAATGCGGCGAACTGCTCATTTTTTTCTGCAACGGCCGAGCGTTGACTTGTCCATGTGCGCGTCGGTATGACAAACAAGGCGAGTGAGACGGCGCCGATGAACAACGCCCCGACTGGCATGATTGCAAACCTGCTTCGACGGCCGCCAGCAAAGCGCGTTTCAGTGGTCGTACTCATCTCTCTATTCTGGCCTACGCAAGCTTGCGAAGTGCGTTATTTGGTGGAGTGCCCAAACAGTGTCGGGTATTTGGCGTGCGAACCAAGTTGCTGCTCAATGCGCAATAGCTGGTTATATTTTGCGACCCGGTCGCTTCTTGCCGGCGCACCAGTTTTGATTTGTCCGCAATTTGTCGCCACAGCGAGGTCGGCAATCGTCGAGTCTTCGGTTTCGCCGCTGCGGTGGCTGATCACACTGGCATAGCCGTTTGCATTTGCCAGCGCGACGGTGTCGAGCGTCTCGGTGAGTGTGCCGATTTGGTTGACCTTGACCAACACGCTGTTGGCAATTTTTTTATCGATACCAAGTTGCAGTCGCTTGGGGTTGGTCACGAACACATCATCACCAACAAGTTGCACTTGCGAACCCAGGGCGTTCGAAATCGCACTCCATCCATCCCAGTCGTTTTCAGCCATGCCGTCTTCAATTGAAACAATCGGGTAGCGACTAACGAGTTGCAACCACCACGAAACAAGTTCGTCGCTGGTCAAAACTTTATTTTCACCGGCCAAGTGATAGCGAGAATCTTTATAAACTTCGCTCATTGCTGGATCAAGTGCGATTGAAATATCTTTGCCAGGTTTAAAACCCGCCTCAATAATTGCGTCAACCAAGAACTCGATAGCCGACTCGTTGTTCGCAAGATTCGGCGCAAAGCCACCTTCGTCGCCGACCGCAGTCGACAAGCCTTTGGCTTTGAGTAGCGACTTAAGAGTGTGGTACGTCTCGACGCCCCACTGCAAAGCCTGGCTGAAACTTGTTGCACCGATCGGCATGATCATGAACTCTTGCAAGTCAATGTTGTTATCGGCGTGAACACCGCCATTCAGTACATTCATCATTGGCACGGGCATCGTCACGGCTTTGTCACCACCAATTGATTTGTAAAGCGGAAGTTTTTTGTCGGATGCCAGAGCATGCGCATTGGCGAGGCTGACGCCCAGCATCGCGTTAGCACCAAGTCGTGATTTGTTTTCGGTGTTGTCGAGCGCAATCAACTTGTGATCGAGTCCCTTTTGATCGGCAGCGTCAAGACCAACTATCTCTTTGGCAATTTCGGTGTTGACGTTATTGACGGCGTTTGAAACGCCTTTGCCCAAGTATCGCGAAGAGCCATCACGCAATTCGACGGCTTCATGCTCGCCAGTTGAAGCACCCGAAGGCACAATGGCTCGGCCAAATGCCCCAGACACGAGAGTTATCTCAACTTCAACCGTTGGGTTGCCGCGCGAATCGAGCACTTCTCGGGCATGAACTTTTTCTATCAGCGCCATCGGCTTCTACCTTAGTGTCGTCAAGCGACCATCTATTTTAATTAGTGCCGTTTGACGTCTTCCCATAGTTCGTCAAGTTGGGCGAGCGAGCAATCTTTAAGTTTCAAGTTGCGTTGTTCGGCAAGTGCAACCACAGATTCAAATCGGTGGCGAAATTTGTCGGCGGCCGAGCGCAGGGCAGTTTCGGCGTCAACGCCGAGATGGCGCGACAAGTTGACGACACTAAACAACACGTCGCCGAGTTCGAGGGCGACTTCTTTGGATTTGCTGTCTTGTTTTATTGCGTTGCTCAATTCGGCGAGTTCTTCGGTGATCTTGGCCGAAGCACCTTTACTGTCGGGCCAGTCAAAACCAAACTCTGCCGCACGCTTTTGTACTTTGGTTGAATACATCAGCGAAGGTGCGGAAGTTGCGACACCATCAAAAACTGATTTGTCAGTCACGCCGCCGCGTTCCTGTTGCTTGATTGCATCCCAATTTGAGACAACTTCTTCGGCTGAGTCGGCGTTCACATCGCCAAACACATGCGGGTGACGACGAACCAGTTTGTCGTGAATTGAGCGGGCTACATCGGCGATGCTGAAGCGACCTTGTTGTTCGGCGATCGTTGCGTGAAATTCGACTTGGTACAGCAAGTCGCCGAGTTCTTCGATAAATTTTTCATCTGTCGACTCGTCTGTTGGGTCGAGCGCATTGATCGCGTCGACAACTTCGTAAGTCTCTTCAATCAGATATCGGATTAGCGAATCGTGGGTTTGCTTTTCGTCCCACGGGCATTGTTCGCGCAGAGTGCGGGCGAGGTTGTGCAACTTGGTGAGTTCTCCGGCGATTGGCTCTGAAAGTTTTGGAATATAAATCGAAGTCAGATGATCAGGTTCGATTTCGCGGTCAATGTTCTGCCAAGTTGTATGAATAGTTTTCTGGTCAGCAAGACCGAGGTGATGCAAAATCACGACAGGTTCGTCGCCGCTTGCCGATTCGTGAGCCAACTTGATGTTCGACATCACCCAATTGGCGTGACACTGAGCCACGAGTAGCGGACCGGTCTCGCCGGCTGCGAGTTCAGCAAAACGATGACCGTCAATTAGTCGCACACCGGCATCGACTGGGTCGATCTGCAGCGCACTCCAAGCAACGTCAAGAAAACTCATCGCCGGAATCAGTGTCGTGGTGACAGATTTGTCTTGCAGCAAAAGTTGCACCGTGTGTTCGAGCACAAGAGGCGAGCCAGGCACGGCATACAAAATATCCCCATGTTTTTGTGCCTCGATTATCAATCGACCAGCGATTGCCCGATACACATCTTCGAACTTTTCGTGCTTTTCGTATTCGTCGTCGAAACTCACGGCGTCTGCAACAAGATGAGCGCTTGGATGGCGCATCGTGCGAATATAACGATGCGTCGCATCGTTGATCGCCCGCAAAGTTTGTTGGTTTATTGCATCAGGCGAGCCCGGCCCTAAACCAACGACTGTGATTAGCGCCGTCATGGGCGAAACCAGTTGTCTCGCTTAGCTTGTGACGATGCCACCGCGGGCAGCGTTCCAAACGCCATACATCGAGTCAACTTTAATTTTTGATGTGGCAACGTAGCCGTTCAGCAAATTGGCGCCCGCACTTGTCGCCAAGAGTTTCGAGATATCTTCGGCGACCTCAACAAACGGTCGCACGTAGATTACGTGATAGCCGAAACTCGATTTGACTGGTCCGTATGCAACGCCGGGTTTTGCCAACAATACGCCAGCCGTAAAATCAGCATCAAAACCGCTTTGGTATTCGGTCAAGGTGATGCATGCATTATCGGCGCCACCGAGTGCACCACCAGATTCTTTGGCGTTCGGCTCGATTGAAAACTCACCCGCAAGTACCGCAAATTCTGTGCCATCGGCAAACTTTGCAAGCGCTTCGTTGGCAGTTGCTTCAGTTTCGACAACGAGATGGCGAACGCACAAAACACCCAGCGACGCAGGCGCCTTGTCATACATTTCGGCGGCCTTCTTGGCATCGGGCGCTATGATTCGCCCGAGTGCGAGTGAGCCTGCATTCAAATCGATGATCAAATCTTTTAGGTGCTGCGTGTATGTCGAAGTGTCGGTATTTTGAGAAATCTGGGCTTCGACTATGTCGCGATCAGCAGATGTAATTTCTTGACCGTATTCTTTGAGTAACTGGTCGGTGGCTGCACCCTGAACCAACGCCGAGAGAATACTGCGCACGGTTTCGCCGGCAACTTCTCCGTCAACTATTGGTGCTTGACCTACTTCGCTGAGTTCGGTGACTGTCAGTTCAAGCTCCGATCGCGAGATTTTTCTACCGTTGATTTCGGCTGCAGCGTTGGAAGTCGCACCACATGCCGACGCGAAAAGCGTCAGCGTCGCCAAGAGCATCGCACTGGTCACAAGATTCTGCCTGCTTTTCATCGGCATCACACTAGTTCTTGCGGTTCTATAAGTTCTTGCATGAACCCAACTAAATATGTTGCGGTGTCTTGGCCACGCGGAATTGCGATGTTGAGCTCGCCGGTTTGCTCGCGATATGTCGCGGTCGGCGACAACCGCGCAAGGCGCATCGCCTCGCTGGCTCTCAGCGTTATTGGTGCGAGGCGAGCGCGATTGTCGGCGACGACGATCTCGCGCAATCCAATTCGGTGGCATTCGGCGCGCAACTCGCCAACTACGAGCAGCGCTTTTGCCTGTTGAGGTAGTTCGCCATATCTGTCCTGCCATTCGTTGCGAATGTCCTCGACATCGGCGTGCGACTTGACAGCGATGAGTCGACGATATGCGTCAAGTCGAAGTTCTGCTTTGGTGACATAATCGTTCGGTAAAAATGCAGTGATTGGCACATCAATTTTGAGTTCGACGACCACTTGTGGCGCTTCGCCCTTCATCTCGGCGACTGCCTCGGTGACGAGTTGACAATATAAGTCGTAACCCACCGCAGCGATGTGCCCACTTTGTGCTTCGCCGAGCAAGTTGCCAGCGCCACGAATCTCGAGATCGCGCATCGCAATTTTGAATCCGCTACCTAGTTCTGTCGCCTCGCCAATTGTGCGCAGTCGTTCGTAGGCATCTTCTGAAAGTGCACGATCGCGCGGATGAAACAGATATGCATACGCGCGTTGTCCGCTGCGACCGACGCGTCCACGAAGTTGGTGCAACTGTCCCAGACCGAGCAAGTCGGCACGCTCGACGACGAGCGTGTTCACGGTCGGCATGTCGATGCCGCTTTCGATGATCGTCGTGCAAATTAGCACGTCGTATTTGCCCTCCCAGAAATCTTGCACGCTTTGTTCAAGTACGGCCTCGTCCATTTGTCCGTGTGCCACGACGATGCGTGCCTCAGGCACGAGTTCACGCAGAGTGCGCGCCCTGTCTTCAATCGTCTTGACACGGTTGTGAACCCAGAACACCTGGCCATCGCGTAAAAGTTCGCGGCGAATTGCTTCGGTCGCAACCCTGTCGTCTTCTTCGCCGACAAAAGTGAGAATTGGCTGACGGTCGGCAGGTGGCGTGTGCAGAAGCGACAAATCACGAATGCCAACGAGGCTCATTTCGAGCGTGCGGGGTATCGGGGTTGCGGTGAGCGTCAACACGTCGACGTTTGTTTTTAGTTGTTTCATTTGCTCTTTGTGCTGCACGCCAAATCGTTGCTCTTCGTCAACGACCAGTAGACCCAGATCTTTGAATTTGACGCCTTCTTGCAAAAGCCGATGGGTGCCGATCACACAATCAATTTCACCGGTGGCAAGTTGCTGGATAACTTTTTTTGCACGAGCAGTTGTTAAAAACCGCGACAAGACCTCGACGCGAATCGGGTAGCCAGCGAATCTTGCGGCAAATGTCGAGCCGTGCTGGGCCGCCAGCAGCGTCGTCGGCACGAGCACCGCGACTTGTTTGCCATCTTGCATGCATTTGAATGCCGCGCGAACGGCGACCTCTGTCTTGCCGAAACCCACATCACCGCAGACAAGACGATCCATTGGGACTTCGCGTTCCATATCAGCCTTGGTGTCGATAATCGCCGTGCGTTGGTCTGGGGTCTCGACAAACGGAAATGCCGCCTCCATTTCGTCTTGCCACGCCGTATCTGGGGCAAATGCGTGACCCGCGGCAGATACTCGGCGTTGATAAAGCACGACGAGTTCTTGGGCGATCTCGCGCACAGCATTGCGCACGCGCGATTTGGTTCGTGCAAAATCTGAACCCCCCATGCGATTGAGCGTCGGGGCTTCGCCGCCGATGTATTGACGGATTGCATCGATGTGATCGGTCGGCACATAGAGGTTGCCGTTGTTGTATTGCAAATGCAAATAATCGCGTTCGATGCCGCCCATTGACTGTTTGGTCATGCCGAGATATTTGCCGACCCCGTGCACATGATGTACGACGTGATCGCCGGGCTTCAGGTCTTCAAAGATGCTCGACGAACTGCGCTTGGGTGGTTTGATGTTGCGATGCGTGCGACGGCGACCCGTCAGATCGCTTTCGGTGATGATCGCCAGTTCATGGTCGTTGAGCACGCAGCCGCTGTGCAGTGGGGCAACGATTATCGACACCCCAGGACTTGCAACTGAACTTGAATCTTGCTGGGGCGAGCGAACAGTGATGCCTTCAAGCGTCAGCACCTCATTGAAGCGTTGCGCCGAACTTGGCGTATCGGCAGCGATTACGACACGAAACTTTTTCGTAACCAGTCGCAAAATTCGACTGGCGAGTGCTTCGGTGTCGCCGGTGGCTTGACCCCAGGTCGACGAAACGATTGTCGAAGATTTTGGCGAGTCGGCGACGGGGCTCAGCGAAATTATCGATTCGGCTGAGGTGTTTTTTAAAAATGTGTCGATCTCCGAGTGCAAACGCGGATATTTTTGCTCGGGGTCGCGCGACCAAGTCGAAGCCAGAGCGCGAGCCAAATCATCTTCTTCAGCGATTAGATCGCGTGCGCGGTCGCGCATGCGTCGCGGCTCAATGAGCACGATGTGCATCGCTGCACTTTTGCTGCATACATCAGTAAGTACTTCGTCGTCGGTTGCAACCCACGGCAGCCAAGACTCCATGCCGTCGAAGGTCATGGCTTCGGCGATGCGATCCCAGTTTTCTTGCCCCCATGGTTCTTTGGCGATCAGTGCTCGTGCTTTTTTGGCGACTGTTTCGTTGATGATTAATTCTCGTGCGGGAAAGATGCGCACGCTCGGCAGATCTTCCGTGCTGCGTTGATCGTTGACGTTGAAAGTCGTCAGTCGGTCGACCTCGTCGCCCCACAGGTCGATGCGAATCGGCGTATCGGCCGTTGATGGGAACACATCGATGATCGAGCCCCGTCGGGCGAATTCTCCGCGATGTTCGACGATCTCTTCGCGCCGATAACCGAACTTGGCCAGTGTGGCGACGAGTTCTTCGGTGTCGAGTTGCGACTGCAGTTTTATTTCAAGTGGCTCGACAACCGTGTTGCTCAGATGTTGCAGCAACGCGCGCACACCAGTGATTATTATTTTTGGTGGGTCATTTTTGATTCGCCACAAAACTTCGAGGCGCCTACCCATGGTTTCGCAATTTGGGCTGACGCGCTCAAACGGCAAGGTCTCCCATGCGGGAAACAGCGCAACATCTCGCTCGGGCAGAAATGTGGTCAGGTCGTCGCGCAACTGATTGGCCATCAACCCAGTGGGCGTGGCGACGACGACGATTTCGTTTTCGGTGCGCTGGGCAAGACCCGCCAGCAGCAATGGCCACGCATGGTCGGCGCAAATTATCGATGCGCTTTGTTCGCCTAGTGCGGCGCTTAGCGCCGGCTCAAAACCAAGAGTTGGCGCGAGGGCGCCGAGAGCCGTCATATTCGGGTTCGCTCAGCGGGCGTTGATCTTGCGCATTGCTGCATCGAGACCTTCGGCGACGATCAGTTGCACTGCATCCGCGGCAACCTGCACAGAAATGTCGAGTAATTCGCGTTCGTGTGCCGGAACTTTTGATAGCACATGGTCCCCGCCTTGTTCTTTGGACGGTGGTTTTCCAACTCCGATTCGCACCCGCAAAAAATCTTGAGTTTTTAGATGTTGATTGATTGACTGCAATCCGTTGTGACCCGCGAGCCCACCACCAGATTTAATTTTGACGATGCCAGGCTCCAAATCAAGTTCATCGTGCACGATAATTATTTTTAACGGATCAGCGATGGCATAGCGACGGGCGACTGCTCCAACCGCATTGCCTGATTCGTTCATGAAAGTCGTCGGCATCGCCAGTAGCAGATGTTTAGTCTGCGCGTTTGTCGTTGTGTTGACTTCGGCGACCAGCGCACGATCACGACCCGCTTTGAGTGTCGCATTGAGACGTGTTGCGAGAACTTCGATCGTTTCGAAGCCGACATTGTGCCGTGTGCGCGAGTATTTGGCACTGGGGTTGCCTAATCCGACGACTAGAAAATCAAATTCAGTGCCGCGTCGCTCAAGTCGCTTCGCGCGACCGAACAGCGCCATTGAGACTTACGCCGTAGGTTTGGCGTCGCTCGCAGGAGCAGCACCGGCTGCAGGAGCTGCGCTGTCAACTGGGACAGCGCCGGCTTCACCCTCGACTGCAGCAGCAACAACAGGTGCGACTTCTTCGATCTTTGTCGTGAGCACGGTGACGATCACCAAATCTGGGTCGCCAACTGCGGTGACACCCGCTGGCAATTCGATTTCTGAAAGATGGATTACATCTTCCATGCCCATGTCGGTTACGTCGATCAAGATTTCGTTTGGAATATTTGCCGCGGTTGCACGCACTTGAATCGTGTTGACGGTTGCGTCGACCAAACCGCCATCGGCCAAAACTGCCTTTGCGGTGCCCTTGAGGTGGACCGGAATATCCATCGTGATCAATTCGGTGAGCGAGATCTGCATGAAGTCAACATGGCGAACGACGCGCTTCACTGGATCGCGCTGCAACTCTTTGATGATTGCCGGATACTTTGCGTCGCCAACATGAAGTTCAAGAATCGTGTTTGCACCTGCGGGACCTGCCAGTGCAACGCGCAGATCGCGACGGTCGACTGTGATCTTGACTGGTGTCATGCCGTGACCGTAAACAACAGCAGGTATTTGGTCGGCTAAAACGAGTCGGCGCGACTCTGCGCTACCGATTGTGCGACCAATTTTTGTTTTAAGTGATGTAGGCATGATGACTCCGAAAATTGTAAAAACCGTCAACTGAATGACGGCGTTTTATTCTATGGGTCAAAGCCGATGGTTACCACAAAAATATCGGCGATATCGCCGATATCCGCGACGATTACGCCTGGTTTTCGCCGCCGAACAGATCGCTAACGCTGGTGTCTTCAAACACCGCCGATAGGGCATCGGCCAAGATTTTGGCGACCGAGAGAATTTCAAATTTGGCAATGCGTTTTTCGGGCGCAAGTGGCAGCGTGTTGGTCAGCACGACTCGCGCGATGCGTGAGTCGCTTAGACGCTCGACCGCCGGCCCAGACAGCACGCCGTGTGTCGCCATTGCCCAAACTTCTTTGGCGCCGCGTGCATAAAGCAACTCGGCTGCGCTGCAAATTGTGCCGCCAGTGTCGATCATGTCATCGGCGAGAATGCACAGTCGACCTTCGACGTCACCGATGACTTCTTTGGCTTCGGCAACATTTGTCGTGTTCTTGGGGCGGCGCTTGTTGATGAACGCAACATCGGCACTCATATCGGTGAGGTGCTGGGCAAATCGCTCGGCAACTTTTACTCGACCTGCATCTGGCGAAACGATGACTAGGCCTTCTCGGGCATTGTCGCGAACGTATCGCTCGAGTACCGGAATCGCGGTCAAGTGATCAACCGGGCCTTCGAAGAAGCCTTGAATTTGTCCGCTATGCAGGTCGATTGACACCATCCGCTTCGAGCCTGCTGCTTTGAACATGTCTGCAATCAGGCGGGCGGTAATCGGCTCGCGTCCTTCGGCTTTGCGGTCTTGTCGTGCATATCCATAAAAAGGACAAACTGCCGTGACGCGTTTTGCCGACGCACGATACGCAGTGTCGATCATGATCAGTTGCTCCATGATCGAGTCGTTGATACTGCGACCATCGTGACTGCAATGTGTTTGCATGATGAAAACATCGCCACCGCGAATGCTTTCGCCAAATCTTGGCCGAAGTTCTCCGTTTGCAAATTCGACGATGTTGGCTTCGCCGAGTTGAACGTTTAAGTGCTGAGCAACTTCTTGGGCGAGTGCGGGGTGTGTGCGGCCCGAATAGATGGCCATTCTTTTGGTGGTGACTTTGTCGATGGTTTTATTCACTGTGAGCCATCATAGAACGAACCGGTGATCGCCTCGTCAGATACGACGCTGCCAGGTTGAAGGTTGGCAAACGGGCCGACGGTTGCTCTTTTGCCGATTTTTGAATCTTTGCTAGTGGTCGCTTCGACGCGAGACCCGGCGCCAACGACCGTATTTATAAGGCGCGTATTTGGTCCGATTTCGCAATCATCGCCGATTTCGGTGAGTCCTTGCAGAATCGTGCCCGGCAACAGAGTGACATCCTTGCCAATTTTCACGGTGACATCGATAAATGTCTGTTGTGGGTCGAACATTGTCACGCCAGACCTCAGCCAAGCCGTGTTGGTGCGACTTCGCAACTCGCGCTCGGCCATCGCTAGTTGCCAACGGTCGTTGACCCCGACGACTTCACTGGCCGGCGCAGTGTGTGAGCCGACTTGGTGACCCATACTCGCCAGAACTTCTATCGCGTCAGTTAAGTAGTACTCGGATTGCGAGTTGTTGTTTGAAATGCGTCGCAATGCGGGGCCGAGGAGGTCGCGACGAAATGCATAAATGCTGGTGTTGATTTCGTGGATTGATTTGATTTCTGGTGAGGCATCGCGCTCTTCGACAACTTTTAGAATGCGGTCGTCTTTCGCGCGCACAATGCGACCATAGCCAGTTGGTGCGTCGACGAATGCGGTCAATATGGTTGCCGCATTGTTCGAGTTTTGATGCTCGTTGACAAGCGTCGAGATCGTGCTTGCTTTAAGCAGCGGTGTATCGCCCGGCATGACGATGATTGTTGAAGTATCGGAGACTTCGCTAGTGGCGCCGACTGCAGCGTCGACACTGGCTAATCCCACGATCGTTGCATCGCCCGTGCCACGCTGAACTCTTTGCTCGGCGAATGAAACATGAGCCCAGGTTGGTGCTCGTTCGGTGACGACTTTGGTGACTTGTTTGGCGGCGTGACCGACGACGATCACAGTTTTTTTGAGTTGCAGTTCGTTTAGTGCGCCGATCACATGAATGATCATTTCTTGGCCGCAGATAATGTGCAGCGGTTTTGGTCGGGTTGATTGCATTCTCGTGCCTTCGCCCGCAGCGAGGACAATTGCATAAACCGGCACGCAATATTTATACACGATCTATTTAGGTGTTGATGCGGCGACTGTGAAAGTTCCGGGGAGAGGACTCGAACCCCTATATACGGGACCAAAACCCGTTGTCCTGCCATTGAACGACCCCGGAATGGGTATCGGCTGACGTCTCTACGGTAGCGAATTTTGTGTGTCGTTTCCCATCTGTGTCAGATATCGTATGGCGAGACATGGGATCACTGGTTAAGCGCCGCCGCAAGCGAATGCGCAAGAAGAAGCACAAGAAGATGCTTCGCCGTACCCGTCATCAACGCAACAAATAACACGCTTCGCGCCGTCCCTACGCGTCATCAACGCAACAAGTAACCGACCCGTAGTCGCTTATTTGCGTCATCGACGCAACAAACAACTAGTCTCCTGCGAGTAGCGATTGCAGCGCCTGTGTTATTCCGTCGACCATCAGCAAACTTCCTTTTACAGTCAAATGTCGGCTGTCGTAGTAGAGCGCATCGCCGTTAATCGTTTGGCGGCAGTTTTTGGTGTCACATAACACGCTTGCCGGGTCAAATATGGCGATGTTTTTGTAGTTCTTGAACAACTCGGCCTCGGCCTGCGCGATCATGTTTCGAGTATCTGAGTTGTCAAGTGAGACCTGCTCATCAAACAACTTCTGCAGCAAAGTTGGCTCACCAACTGAAGAAATGAACTTTTGTAGCAATATTGGCTCACGCATCGCTGACAATGGCGTTTGCTGAATAACGAGAACTTTTCGCGACGCGAGATTGTCTTTCAGCAAAGATCGCCAGTTGTCAATCCAAAACTCAAGACCCTCATTCCTGTCTTCTGCGGCCCGACCATCAAAATTGCGAATTATGGCACCCAGTCCAGAACCGTCAACATACAGATCGCTCATGTTGGCGATAACAAGAATGTCTGGATTGAGACCATTAATCTTTTTTTGGATTACCTCAAAGTTTTGTGCGCAATCTGGACGATAAGTCATCGGCAAATATGTCATTGGGCAGCCATTGGCATAAAAAGTTGCGAATTTATATCCATTTTCTTGCGCAACTGTCGAAATTGCATCGCTAAATGCGGTTGCAGCCGAGTCGCCAACAAGCAACATTGTTTCATCATTAACTGCAAAAGTCGCTGGCGCGCATTCTTTCTGGTCTTTCTCGACGGCTACTTCAATTTGACAGTTTCTTGCATCAGACCATGAAGTTTGAATTGAGTTGTCGCTACGGAGTTCAGTGAGGCCGAGGCCGGTGTCGCTGAGTTTTTGTGTAGCAATCGAGATGACGAGGGGTGCGAGAACGCAAACGGCACCAAGTTGTAACACGCGTTTTCCACGAATTTGTGTGTTGCGGCGAATCGGGTTTTCAATTTTGCGTAATGAGAAGATTGCAAACGCCACAGAAATCAGTGCGGCGCCAACTGGAGCAGCAATATCAGAGGCTGGAAAGACTCGATGTGCGAAGACAATTAGTGGCCAGTGCCATAGATACCACGAGTATGAGATGTCACCGATGGCAATTAATGATTTCGCGCTAAGCAGTTTGGTTACAAAATGACTGTGAGATCCAAAGTAGATGAGTGCTGCAGTAGCAAGTACCGGAGTCAATGCGGCAGAGCCCGGAAACGGTGTGTATGAGTCAAACGAGATCGCTGACCAGGCAATAGCAATGACCGCAAAAATTGAAAGCGGCAAAGATGCTGCCACCAAAGACTTTTTGACAGCAGGTATGAGGGCGATCAGTGAACCCGCAAGAAACTCCCAGATTCGCCACGGTGTGCCGAAGAACGCAAACAGTTCGGGCTTCGGCAAAATTTGTTCACCAAGTGACAAAAAATACGAAATGACAAATGAGATGGACGAGATTGCAATTAAAATCGCAACTGAGAGACGCGAATTGATACGTATCTTCAGTTTGTTTAAAGCTGTTAAGAGTACGGGAAAGAAAATGTAGAACTGCTCTTCTACAGCCAGACTCCAAAGATGTCGCAAGGGGTTTTCAGCAAGCGCCCAGTAGCTGTCCTGTAAATAGAAGTAGAAGTTCGCAGCAAAAAAAGTCGAGGCTCGAGAAGTTTGCGCGACTTGTTGTTGTTCGCCAAATGGCGAAAGCGCAAAAATTGAAAGCAGTAATGTACCGATGATTGCAAATGCGACTGCAGGCAAAATACGTCGAACGCGTCTCTCATAAAAACTCACGAGACTTATTTGGCCCGTCGCGTCAATTTCTCGCAACAACAACTGTGTGATCACAAAACCTGAAATCACGAAGAAAATATCGACACCGATGTATCCACCGGGCAGCGCGATGCCTGTGTGGTAAATGACAACAAGCAAAACGGCGATTCCGCGCAGGCCTTGAATGTCTTTGCGGAAATATTCGGTTGACTCGGGTGCCATGTTCACGCAACGAGCCTAATTAACAAAATGAAATTGAAGATGCTAAGTCGTGCGGGTGGTGATGACCGTGGCGTCGGGCAGTTGTGCGGCGAGGTTGACAAAGTTGCCGTCTAGCCACCATGTTGAACCACTGCCCGCGAGTGTCGGTTCGACACCGCTCGCTTGGGCGATTTTTTCTTTCCAGATTGCGAGGCGTGGTTCGACCTTGATCGCCGCCGGCTCTAGATCGTTGACACCCGAATGCTTGAGAGATGTCTTGCAAAAATCTGTGAGTTGATCGAACGCGCGGTACACCGCAGGTGTTGAAACTCGAAATGGTGGCACGACGAGGGTGATATCGCGTGAAACTTTTTTCAGCGGATTAACAATTTCGCCAATGCCAGTGACTCGCGCCCTTCCACCGACCATGCAAAACGCGATGTCGGCGCCAAGTTTTGCTGCACTGACCAAATCGGTAAACCCCGCCCAGCGCAAGATTGCTGCCGCATCGGCAGAACCTCCACCGAGGCCGCCACCAGAAGGGATGTTCTTGGTTATTGAAACATGGGCTTGACGGTTGGCGAGTTTTAGAGCCTTGGCTGCGAGGTTGTTAGAAATTTTGTCAGCCTCAACGTCACCGGCGAACTTACCCTTGATTTCGAAGCCACTTCGCGCCAGGTCAACGATCAATTCATCGGCGAAATCGAGTGTGACCATCTCGGCGTCAATTAAATGAAAACCATCTTGACGAATGCCCGTGACGCGAAGCGACAGCGTGAGTTTGGCCGGTGCGACGAGTGAAACGATTTGTGGGCTCATCGCGTTGAGCCTGCTAGGCGACTGTCGATTGATTTGCGCAAGCGACCCCACGCCGCCAAGTCAAGTTGTTCGGCCCGTGATTCGGGGTTGACATCAGCGGTTGCAAAATCATCAGGGGTTGCGATGTCAACAAGCGCGCGACGCAACATTTTGCGACGCTTGGCGAAGCCCGCCCGCACCAACGCAAACAGCTCTTTGGCAACGACATCGCTTACGCCGGGTTCACTGCGCCGACGAATATCAACCAGTGCCGAATCAACACGCGGCTGCGGATAAAAAACCGAGGGTGGCACTTGTCCGACGATTTTAGAACTTGCCCAATAATCGATCTTCACGCTCACAGCGCCGTAAGGGTCTGTGCCGGCACGAGCAACAAGTCGATCAGCGACTTCGCTTTGCACCATCACCAACATGTGCTCGACTTCGGCGATGCCATCTAGCAAATCAGCAACGATGATTGTCGCCACGTTGTAAGGCAAGTTGGCTACAACATGCCAGTGCTTCGTCTTGGTGAGCAGTGGTTGCCAGTCGAGTTGCATTGCATCGGCGTGGATCACTTCGACATTTGCGAGATGCCTCGTGTTCGCTCGCAATACTTCGACTAGGCCGTTATCAATTTCGACCGCCACAACGTTTGCGCCAGTCTCGGCCAGCGCCAGTGTCAGTGAGCCAAGGCCAGCACCGATTTCGAGTACGAAGTCGCCACTACCGACCTCGGCAAGTCGTGCGATTTTGTGCACCGTGTTGGCGTCAACGACAAAGTTTTGACCAAACGCACGGCGTGGAGCAAGCCCGTGACGCTCGAGCATTGTGATGATTTCGGTGCGGGAGAAAGTCACGGGTTACTAATTACCAAGAAACAGTCACAGGTATCGGTGCGTCGACCAGATTAGCCAGCGACTCGAAGACTTTTGTGTGCAAGAGCATTGTCGCACCCGACGGCAGAGATGTGCGAAAAACATTTGTACAAGTCGTCGTTCGTCCGTTGTTCAAATTTTGCACAGAGATCTTGATGCCCAATGGTGCTTGGGGTATGTAGCAAACGATTTCTGGTGCATTGTCAAAATTGCTGAACGACGCGATTGCTTGAATGCCGATCAAACTGCTGGCGGGATAGGCGATTTGCGCCGAGCCATCTTGCACGATCGGTGCTGGCCCACCCAAAATTATCGCTTCAAGCGAACCATCTTCGGTTGATTCGAGCGCCGAATCAGGTTGTGTCGTCGTAACCGCAACGACAGCATCATCGGCGTCATTATTGTTGCGACCGATCAATAAAAACGGCAGCACAAGAATTGTCACAAGCGCAGCGAGTGCGATTCGCCGTCGTTCAAAAGTTGAAAATAACAACATCTTCAGGTTAGGCAGCGATACCCGGGAAAGCAATCGTCGCATTTTGTGTCGTTTGTCTTGCAATTTCATCAACCGAAACATTTCGAATTTCGGCGAGGCACGCACCAACTTCGACCAGAAATGCGGGTTGATTTGACTTTCCGCGATGTGGCACAGGCGCCAGAAACGGGCTGTCAGTTTCGACGAGCATTTTGTCGGGGCTGCAAATCGTTGCTGCGTCTCGAATCTCTTGTGCTTTTTTGAAAGTGACGATTCCAGAAAATGAAATATATGCACCAATGTCCAGACACTTTTTGGCTTCTAGGGGCGAACCGGTGAAGCAATGAAAAATTGTTCGCTCGGGCACGCCACACGATTGCAAAATATCGAAAGTTTCGTCCCATGCTTCGCGCGTGTGAATAACCAGCGGGAGTTTGTGTTGATGGGCGAGCGCAATCTGGGCGGCAAAAATCTCACGCTGCACGGCGCGATCAGAGTGATCATAAAAAAAGTCGAGCCCGCATTCGCCGATCGCAACAACACGAGGTTGGGTGATCAAATCGTGCAAACCGTCGAGTCCGTTCTTGGCGTCATGTGGGTGCAAACCAACGGTCGCCCAAACATCCTCGTTTAAAACAGCCAAATCGATTGCCGCCTTCGAAGTAGCGAGATCTGTGCCTATCGTGATCATTCGCCTTACGCCTGCCTCGCGTGCCGCGACTAACGCGGCGTCAGCACCGCCCGGAATATCTTCGTAGGTCACATGACAGTGCGTGTCGACCCACTCTCGCTTTTCGATTGGTGAACTCGTCATGACTAAATCTTTTTTCGCGGAAACAGCGGCTCGCCCTTCGTCACGCTTGTGCCGCCGGGATAGCGACCCCACTGCGTGTCGGCGCCAACGCGCTGATCAGAAACTTCGCCCGTCATGCCGAGTCGTTGCCAAACATCTTGACAAGTTCTTGGCATCGCGGGGCTGGCCAAAATCGTTACGATACGCAGCGCTTCGAGTGCATCACCCATGACGATGTCGAGTTCTTTGCCCGGCTCCATCTTCCATGGTTCATTGGTTTCAAGAAACGCATTCGTCGCACGGATCAACGACCAAGTGGCGTCAAGCGCGCGACCAGGTTGAACATTTTGCCATTCGCGAATTGTTTCGCCGACACTTTGTGCCGCGATCGCCGCGAGCGGGCTCTTGGTAGATGGCACTGGCCCGATGCCGCCACACTTTTTTTCGACGACTGTGGCGACACGCGCGGCTAGGTTGCCGAAGTTGTTCGCGAGATCTGAGTTGTAGCGCGACAGTAATCCCTCATAAGAAAAATCACCATCGTTGCCGTAATTTGTGTCGGCCAAAACGTAATAGCGAAAACCGTCAACGCCGATTTCGTCGATCAGGTCGAGTGGGTTCACGACGTTGCCCGTCGTCTTCGACATTTTTTCGCCACCAACCAACAACCAACCGCCAACTGCCCAACCTTTTGGTGGCTCTAAACCTGCTGACATCAACATCGCCGGCCAATAAACACAGTGAAAACGAATAATGTCTTTGCCGATGAAGTGATAATCGACCGGCCAGTTAGCAGCGAACTGTTTCTCGTTGGTGCCGTAACCGTGCGCGGTGATGTAGTTGGCGAGCGCGTCGAACCAAACATATGCGACATGCGATTTGTCCCACGGCAATTCGATGCCCCAGGTCAAAGTTTTGCGACTGACAGAAAAGTCGCGCAGGCCTTGCTTGATGAAACCTGTTACCTCGTTGACCCGATGGTCGGGTTTGATCGCGTCTGGATGATCGGCATACCACTTGAGAAGTTTTTCTTCGTAGCGCGAAAGGCGAAAGAAATAGTTTTCTTCTTCGACATATTCGGCCTTCGTGTTGTGGATTTTGCATTTGCCATTGTCGAGTTCTTCGGGGATGTAGTACGCCTCACACGCCACGCAGTAGTGGCCACGGTAAGTGTCGACCTCGATGTCGCCAGCGTCGTAACAAGCCTGCAAAAGTTTTTGTACACCGACTTTGTGGCGCTCTTCTGTGGTGCGAATGAAATCACTGACATCGATATTCAGGCGCTGCCAAGCGTCGGCAAACAACGGCGCGATCTTGTCGCAGAATTGCTTGGGCGAGACACCTTCGGCGTCTGCAAATTGCTGAATCTTCAAACCGTGCTCGTCGGTGCCCGTCAATAGGTGCACATCCTCGCCGCAAAGTTTGTGCCACCGGCAAACCGCGTCAGTAATAATCGTCGTGTAGGCGTGCCCGAGGTGAGGTTTGGCGTTGACATAGTAAATAGGTGTCGTCGCCGAGAACTTTTTCACTGTTATATCTTAAACGTCGTCGCGAACTTGGAGCGCGAGTTCGTAGACATGGCGTTTGGCGACGCCGAAGCGTGCCGAGACTCGGGCGGCAGAATCTTTGCGACTAACACCCTTATTCATTTCAGAACGAATGGCTTCGACTAGTTCTTCGTTCGTCGGCGGGGCAGGTGGCTTTGCCGGTTCAAGAATGATCACGAATTCACCGCGCGGCTCAGTTGTAGAGAAATGCATGTTGGCGTCTTGCAAAGTGCCACGCCAGAACTCTTCGTGCAGTTTCGTGAGTTCACGAGCGATCACAACTCGACGAACTGCGCCACAAGCGGTCGTCAGGTCGCTAAGAGTTTTTATCAGACGATGTGGCGCCTCGTAGTAAATAGTCGTGCGCGACTCTGTTGTCGCCATCGCCAGTCGCTCGGTACGCTCGGCGCCACTGCGCGGCAAAAAACCTTCGAAAACGAATCGTGAAGTTGGCAAGCCGCTTGTCACGAGCGCCATCGTCAACGCCGACGGCCCAGGTATTGCCGAAACTTGCAAGCCGGCATTGATCACCGCGACGACAAGTCTTTCGCCAGGGTCACTGATGCCAGGCGTGCCTGCATCTGTAATTAACGCGACTGATTTGCCCGATGCGACAAAGCCCACTATTTCTTCGCGGGCGTCATATTCGGTGTGCTCGTTGATCACGATAAGTTTTTTGCCAGTCACGCCGAAATGACTGAGCAATTTGCCCGAGTGGCGCGTGTCTTCGCAGCATATTATTTCGGCTTGGTTCAGCGCGTCGATTGCACGCTGTGACATGTCGCCGAGATTGCCGATTGGTGTTGCTACGAGCACGAGGGCACCTGTCATGTTCGGCGCGCCTCAAGTGTGTGGCCAATTACTAGTCCCCAGTTTTCAAAAGTGCCAGCACTTGCCTCGAGCACATGTTTGGCTTTGAACACCGGCATTGCAACTCGCAGCGGCTTAACCTGCTGCACCTTGATGACTTGCATTTTCTCGTCGAGATACGCCACATCAAGTGTGCACTTCACGCCGAATGTATGTATCCACTTACAAGAGTCGATAAGAAGTGGCGTTTCAATTTCTGTTTGGCCGATCAAACCGCGTCGACGCGCCCCTGACGTATCGGCGATGTTCAAACTCGAGAGCACCTTTGCCTGACAAACAAGCCAACCAGTTTTGAATTCAACGGCATTGCTCATATTCATAGAGTATTGCGTTTTACCCAACGCCACATCTCTGTGTTGCTATGTATTGTGGCGAATTTCTAGTGTGTCACCATCGACGACTTCGTAGTCTTTGCCTTCGACGCGAATCTTGCCCAGGTCTTTGGCTTTATTCCATGAGCCGATGCGCAGCAGTTCATCCCACATAATCACATCGGCGCGAATAAAGCCACGTTGCAGATCGCTGTGAATCTTGCCCGCACATTCTGGGGCTTTCGAACCTGCATGAAATGTCCATGCTCGAGTTTCTTTTTCGCCCGTCGTAAAAAATGTTCGCAAACCGAGCAGGTGATAAGCCGAGCGCACCATTCTTGGCAACGCACCTTCGCCAAGGCCGAGCGCTTCGAGCATTTCTTTGCGATCTTTGGTGTCAAGTTGCGCCGCTTCGGCTTCGAGTTGCACGCTCATGCCCAGCACTTCTACTTGGCTCGCACTCGCCGAGCCTGGTGGGGCAAGTTCTTTGCGCACGAGTTCTTCAAATTCTGGAACTCGCGCCAAGTCATCTTCGGCAACATTGACTACGGCCAAAACTTGACGAGTCGTCAACAAAAAGTGCGGCGCCAGCAATTCTGCATCGTCTTTTGACAGCGTCGCACGGTAGAGCGGTCGACCCTCTGCAAGGTGCGCCTGTGCGCGAGTCAACGCCCCAAGTTCTTCTTCGAGCGATTTGTCCATTCGCGCCGCTTTTTGCATCCGATTAAGTTTTGTTTCGACCGATTCGAGGTCGGCGAGTGCAAGTTCGATCTCGAGCACACGCAAATGCTCGAGCGGGTCACTCGGCCCCGGAATATCGTCGTCGGCGAACGCCCGCAACACGAACACGATTGCATCCACTTCACGAATATTGGCGAGAAACTTGTTGCCGAGACCTTCACCTTTGCTGGCGCCTTCGACCAACCCGCCGATGTCGACAACTTCGACCGTGGCGTAGACAGTTTTTTGCGTCTTCGACATTTCGGCGAGCGCGTTGAGTCGCGGGTCGAGCACTTTGGCCATGCCGATGTTCGGGTCTTTGGTCGCAAACGGGTAGGGCGCCGCGAGCGCATTCGAGCCGGTTAAAGCGTTGTATAAAGATGACTTACCCGCGTTGGGCAGACCGACGAGACCAAAGCGTTCCATGAAGACCGTCACGCTATCTGTGTCGCGTGCCGCGCTGTGTCGAACAACCAGTTTCGGGCGAGCATTTGCCGCCGATAATTGTTACTATGCAGATAGTGCTAATTATCCAGTTTAAGGAAACCTCATTGTGACCTCATTTGACCTTGATCTCAGCAAATATCAACTCGGTTGGAGCGACGAAGTCGAATATGCATTTGAGCCAGTCAAAGGATTAAACACTGGCGTCGTCGAGCAAATCTCGTGGTGGAAAGGCGAGCCCGAGTGGATGCGCAAGATGCGTCTGCGCTCGCTACAAACTTTCGAACGCAAACCGATGCTTGATTGGTTCGCCGTCAACATGCCCGACATCGACTTTCAAGACATTTTTTATTATCTCAAGCCAGCGACTGCGCAAGTCGACGAATGGGAAGACCTACCCGAAGAAATGCGCAGAACCTACGAGAAGTTGGGCATCCCTGAAGCCGAGCGCAAATATTTGGCCGGCGTCACCGCGCAATATGAGAGTGAAGTTGTGTTTCACCGCAACCGCGAAGATCTCGAGAAACTCGGCATTTTGTTCTGCGATATGGATACCGCGCTACGCGAATACCCAGATCTCGTCAAGCAATATTTTGGTTCTGTTATTCCGCCAGGTGACAACAAGTTCTCGGCGCTCAACACATCTGTTTGGTCGGGTGGCTCATTTATTTATGTTCCGCCAGGTGTCGAGTGCGAAATGCCGTTGCAGGCTTATTTCAGAATCAACTCTGAAAACGCCGGTCAGTTCGAGCGCACGCTGATTATCGCTGACGAAGGCTCGAAAGTTCACTACATCGAAGGTTGCTCTGCTCCGGTTTATACAAAAGATTCGTTGCACTCGGCAGTCGTTGAAATCATCGTCAAGCCGAGCGCGCACGTCACATATACGACGATTCAAAACTGGTCGCCAAATGTTTACAACTTGGTCACTAAGCGTGCGCGTGTCGAAGCCGAAGGCCACATGGAGTGGATTGACGGCAACATTGGTTCAAAACTGACGATGAAGTATCCAAGTGTTTATCTAATGGGACCAAAAGCAACGGGTGAAGTTTTGTCGGTGGCTTATGCCGGCGCAGGACAGCATCAAGATGCCGGAGCAAAAATGATTCACGCCGCACCAGAGACGACATCAAAGATTGTTTCGAAGTCGATCTCAAAAGATGGCGGCATCACTGCTTATCGAGGTTTGGTTCGCGTTGAAGAAGGCGCAACAAATTGCAAGAGTCACGTGCAATGCGACGCGTTGATTCTCGACGAACAGAGTGAGAGCCGCACGTTCCCTTATATGGAGGTTGGCGCAAGCGATGCACAGATCGGTCACGAAGCGACTGTTTCAAAAATCGCCGATGAACAACTCTTCTATTTGCAGAGTCGTGGCTTGTCACAAGAGCAGGCGATGAGCATGATCGTCAACGGTTTCATCGAGCCTGTAACGCGCACGTTGCCGATGGAATACGCTGTTGAATGGAGTCGTCTCATCGAATTGCAAATGGAAGGCTCGGTCGGCTGATACAAGCCCACTGAAGTAAAATCTAGTTATGGCGATGCGAACCGAGTGTAAACACTTTGAGAGTCGCTCATATTCAAATGGCGATGCGATGCGCCGATGTCGGCTCGACTTGGCGCCTGATGCACCATGGCGCTGTCCAGATGAATGCGCCAAATTCGATCACCGTGCAGTTGATATCGGTTGGGCACATGGCTCGGTCGTGCCGACTGCCACGCCAATTGAGCCTGAAAGCGTCAAAGAAGGCAGCGCAGCGTCGGTGTTGAGCGAAGCTGAGGCGATCATTAACGCAATGGCGAGTGACATCGCAGCCGAAATCAAAGAAAAGAAAAATAAAAAGAAAAAGCGCAAACACAAATGAGCACGCTGGCACTGCCAACAGTCGACGAAGAAATCTGGCGCTACAGCCGTATCGGTGAACTCGAGCTTGACACTTTCAAACTCGGCAAACTGTCGTCTAAAATTGAGTTTTCGAGTGCGGCAAAACAAATAGTCTCGTCGACGACGAATGTCGTGCCACGCACGGCAACCGACATCTTCGAAGATCTAAATGGTCGGCATGCGCAACTTACGGCGATAACCATTGCCAAGAACCAGGTGGTCGCAGATCCAATCGTGATTACTCATTCGCTTGACGAGTCTGGCGTCGTGGCTTATTCGCGCTTGGTGATTGACGCCAACGAAAATAGCGAAGTAACAGTTGTCGAGCGCTTTGTTTCGAGCGCCGACACCAACTCGCTGATTGTGCCTGTCGTAGATGTTCGCGCCGCGCAGTCGGCACGAATCACATACATAGCAATTAACGAACTTGACGCGGCAACTTGGCAAATCGGCTATCAACATGCGGTCGGTCAGCGCGATTCGACGATGAAAATGTTCACAGTTGCGTTGGGCGGCGATTATGCACGCATGCGCGCTGAAGTTCGACTCGAAGGTCAGGGCGCCAACGCACAACAAGTTGCGCTTTACTTTGCCGATGCAAATCAGATGCACGACTTTCGCACCCTGCAAGACCACGCCGCGCCACGTACGCACAGCAACCTGCTGTTTAAAGGTGCCGTTAAAGACACGGCGAAAAGTGTCTATACGGGTTTAATTCGCATTCGCGAAAACGCCACAAAGTCAGAGGCATTTCAGACCAATCGCAACTTGACTTTGTCGAACGGTGCTTGGGCAGAGAGCGTGCCGAATCTCGAAATTGAAACTAATGATGTCAAGTGCAGTCACGCCAGCACGGTCGGACCAATCGACGAAGAACAACGCTTTTATCTTGAGAGTCGTGGCATTCAGCCTGAGATTGCAGAGCGATTAGTTGTGCTCGGGTTCTTCGACGAAGTTCTCAATCGTCTGCCCGCACTGCCGTTTATCGCAGGTCTGCGCGAACGCGTGAGCTCAAAACTTCTTGGAGCGAACTAATGAAGCAAAAAGTTTGCAAACTCAGCGAACTTGTTTCGGGCAAGGCGCGACGCTTCGAAGTCGGCAGCCAAGCAATTGCAGTCGTGCGCATCGACGACAAGGTTTATGCCATCGGCGATAAGTGCAGTCACGCCGATGTGTCATTGTCTGACGGCGAAGTACTTTGTGATACTAAAGAAATCGAGTGCATTCGTCATGCCAGTTCGTTCAGTCTTGAAACCGGCAAACCAAACACTTTGCCAGCGACTCAGCCAGTGCCTGTTTATGTCGCCACTGTTGATAACGGCGAAGTCTTTGTTGAGTTGAGTTGAGGCCAAATATTATGACGACACTTGAAATCAAAAACCTCGCCGTCTCGGTTGGTGGTTCGCAGATTCTTAATGACGTTTCGTTGACAATTAAGTCTGGCGAAGTGCACGCCGTCATGGGCCCGAACGGCGCCGGCAAGTCGACACTTGCTGGGGCGCTCATGGGCAAACCGGGTTACATAGTCACTAGTGGCTCGGTGAAACTCGACGGTGTCGACATGCT
>CAMDEC010000008.1 GCA_945893395.1 Bifidobacterium breve | reverse complement strand
GCGCCGCGAACGCAACCCTTTTCCATGATCGGCGCCGCGGCTTCGTGTTCTTCAAGAAGTTTTGCTCCGACATTTTGCGCGTTGCGAGCGACCATCATGTCAAGTTCACGGCGACGCACCACATAGCCATAGCGCGGGTAAATCGGATGGGTCGGCCATTGCAGCTCGAGTGCGATGCCATGGGCAGTTGCACGAAGACCCTCGTAGCGATGAAATTTTTCAAGTTCTGTGCTCAGTCCCATGTCATCCAGCTGTTTCACGGCACGCGGTGTAAGACCGTCACCACAAGTTTTTTCGCGTGGAAACTTTTTGCGTTCGACAATCGTTACATCGTGTCCAAGTTTCGCCAACCAAAATCCGGCGGCCGAACCGGCGGGACCGCCACCGATGACGAGCACCTCTGTGCGAAGTATTTTTTTTACTTCGCTGGAAAGATCAAGGGGGTGGATCTCGGTTTCGATCTATTTTCCCGAGGGGCGGGGGTCTGTGCCGACATTTGCCGGCGGCGTCGGCAACGCTGCAAATGTTTCAGCAAGATTGTCGTAGTTCACTGATCCATTTTCGAGACCTTGAAATATTTCAGACTCAGGCGAGCACCACATCTCGTACTCGTTCTTCCATTCTTCGCTCTCTTCGTCGGCACCACCGATTTCGTATCTTTCATGGCATACGACTCCGAGAATTTCTGCGTCGGTCAGACCGCCGCCGTATTTTTCCCCTTGTTGTGGCATCGGGTTGCCGTTGTATGAGAGCGTCCCGTGCGCCCCACCTTCGCGATTAGGGTCGCCATAAATTTTGATTTCGGCAGAAATAAATGCTTGCGAACCTGTGTAGACGAAGTTCAACATGTCTTCGATCTTTGGGAAAGTTTTCAAGACTTCGCCCTGGTGCAGAGCGCGTCCAGCGCCACCGGCACCGGCTGCACCGTGGCACCCTGCGCATGTTCCGTAAACTCCCGCACCGATTGCGAGCGGACCTTCAACCGTTTTTTCTTGAGGCTTGACTGACAATGCATACAACAGTGCCCAAAAAGGCAAGAGACTCAAAGTGGCCATTGCCCAAAATGGAATCTTTTTTCGTGTGTTGGCGGCGACTACATAACTTGGATCCGGAGGTGGCGGTGGCGGAGCGCTCGCAACTTGGGCCGCAGGCACAGGTTTGGCTTCAGATGTTTTAGCGGGAAGATTTGGCGTTGGTTCACCGGCATCTGCGGCGGGAGTTTTGCCGGCTGCCTTGTCGCGTGCTTCTTGAGCCCGCTTAAGTAGATGCTCGGGTATTCCAGCCACAATTCTCCTTGAATCGATTCCTAACTATCTTTCAATAGGTTAGACCCACCAATGTCGAGATTAAGAAGTTCACGAATGCACAACCAAAAAATAAGACACATCCACAATGATAGATGTTGATGACTAAGAGAAATGTCGTTGAATGTTGAGCGCTATGCAACTTCTGTGACCAACGAGTCATTAACTATTGCCTCGCAAATACTGTCCTTAATGACAACCCGACTAGGCTAAAAACAGATTTTTACGAGGAAAGGCAAGCCCTCAAGCGATGCTCGCAATAGACATTCTCAGGTGGCCAGGGGTCAATCAAGCGTTCCTGTTTTCGTTTGTCGTCACCACCGTGATGAGTCTTGTGGTCATTCCAATCGGCCAACGTCGAAGGTCTGATCGAAAGGCAACTTGGGGTGAAGCGATGCTCGGTTCCGCTTACATCTTCTTGGTTTTGTTTCTCGCGTTCGGTGTTGTACCGCACCAATTCATCGACCATGCTGACAAAGAATTGGGTTGGCGAAAAGACAAACTCGTTTACGGACCGTTCAACATTTTGAAGTCTGACACCGTTGGTGGAAGCTTTCCGATCACCATTAGTTACGAAGCAATTCGTGACATCGTCGTCGTAGTTATCCATGTTTTCTATATTGGTCTGATGATCTACCTGTTCAGTTGGTGGCAAAAGCGTGGGGTGGTCACAACTAAAGAAGTTGTTTCGTCTAGTTATGGCCGTCCGTTGGTGAAGAAGAGTTGAGCGATGGCAAAAACTGACGCAAACCCACCGATGATGCCGTATACCGATGAGTATCAACTCGTTGAGGTAGATGCCGAGTATTTGAACAAGGCGGTTAAACCAAAGCAGTTCATTCACATCGATCAGTCAGAGTGCATCATGTGCGAAGGTTGCGTTGACATTTGCCCGTGGAAGTGCATCTTCATGGTCAGTCCGGATGCAATCTCAGAGTCGAGTGGCACCGAGATGCCCGGCGAAGACCCTTCGGACAAAGTTGTGTTCATTATTGACGATGATGTTTGCACGCGTTGTGCGCTGTGCGTCGACCGTTGTCCAACCGGTGTGATAATTCTTGGCAAAGTTGGGGTTGCGCCAGCCACGGGCGAAACTCACATGCGAACAAACAACCACGGCTATTCGTACGGCATGCGATTTTAGTAATGGAGAAAATTAAATGGTAAAGATGATTGAGCAAAAATCTCGTCCAACGATTAAACAGCGCATGACCAAACTCAATGAGTCGACGCAGTCAAGCCAAGCCTGGAACTCGATTTTCAGACCGGGTTCGATCTTCCGCAAGGGCTATTCGGACTCACCGAGAAATCGTTCTTATGTTGTCATGAACTCTGTGCTTTATCACTTGCATCCGGTCAAAGTAAAGCGCCATGCGGTAAAAGTCAGTTACACGCTTTGTCTGGGTGGCTTGAGCTTCTTTTTGTTTATTTTGCTGACGATCACCGGCATTTTCTTGATGTTCTTTTATCGCCCGACATCGGCTAACGCGTGGCAAGATATTCAGTCACTGCATACTTCGGTGACTTTCGGTTTGATGGTGCGCAATATGCATCGTTGGGGTGCACACTTGATGGTGCTCACGGTATTTTTGCACATGGCGCGAGTTTTTTATCACGGTGCATATAAAGCACCGCGCGAGTTCAACTGGGTAATCGGCGTGATTCTGCTGACGTTGACGCTGCTGCTTTCATTCACCGGTTATTTGTTGCCATGGGATCAACTCGCGCTGTGGGCCGTAACCGTGGGCACCAACATGATGGGTTACTCGCCAGTTATCGGTTCGCAAGTTCGCTTTGTTTTGCTTGGCGGTGTTGAAATTGGTCCAGAAACTTTGTTGCGTTGGTATGTGTTGCATGTTTTGTTGTTCCCGTTCGTGACGGTCATCTTCCTCGCGATCCATTTCTGGCGCGTGCGTAAAGACGGCGGAATTTCAGGACCTCTCTGATGGCCGGTATTCCAGAACATCTTTTAAAGCGCGCACAAGAAGCGCGCGAAAAAGCAGCCGCCGGTGCGGGCGGAGCTGCGGCTGCACCAGCATCTGATGCGTCGCGTATTCCAAGCGATTTGCTAGATCGAAACAAGAGTGCGGTTGCAGTTGCCGAAAAAGTCGGCAGCGTAGTAGTCGCAGCACCAGCCAATGGTGGCGTGCCATTTGGTGCCGGACCTGGTGGTCACACGCAACGCTTGTTGACGGTCGTCAAATCAGGTTCAATTCAAGACGTTAAAGCGGTGCCAGTTGACAAGGTGCACACTTGGCCACACTTGTTGGGCATCGAGTTTGTTGCCGCGCTTGCGTGCACAGCGTTTACATTTGTTTTCTCGTGGTTTGTGAACGCCCCACTGTTGCAGGCGGCAAACTTCAATCAGACGCCTAATCCTTCAAAAGCACCTTGGTACTTTCTCGGATTGCAAGAACTTCTGACGATGTTCCACCCGATGATTGCTGGTGTGACGATTCCGGGCATGGGTCTGATTGCGCTGATGTTCGCCCCGTATCTGGATCGCAACGAGTCAAATCGTCCAGAAGACAGAAAGTTCATGACCGGTTTGTTCACAGTGCACTTAATGTTCTGGGCGGTACTCGTAATTATCGGCTCTTTCTTCAGGGGCCCCGGTTTCAACTTTGTCTTCCCTTGGCGGGAAGGCATCTTCTTCGAATTGTGATCGGATAAAACTGATATGAACTCGACGACGATCATCACCATTGCGATTGCTGTTCTTGCCGTGCTCGGCTTGGGCGTTGTGCTTACGGCAAGTCGGCGTTCTGATATGAGCGGTGTGGGTGTGTTGTCGCGTGAAACTCGCAAGCGTGATCGCGATGCGAAAAAGTCATCACGCAACGTGCGTCGTGATGTCGAGGCTGAGGCCTCGGCTTCGCGGAGCACCGCAGTTGCGGTCATACCGACCGCCGAAATTGAGCCGTGGGTTTTACCAGACCGAGAAGCAGTTGATGAATCGCGTCGAGCATTTTTGAATCGTGCCACGGTTACTTTGATGAGCGCAAGCCTTGGTGGTTTCGCCGCCGCACTGATCGCCTTTTTGTGGAAAGGTGCCGACGGTGGCTTCGGCTCAAAAATCAACGCTGGGAAACTTGAGGAAGTTGTCGGCAAGATTCGTGCCAACAAGGGCTTCTTGTATTTGCCTGAAGCTCGATCATGGGTAACCGAATATCCAAAAGAAGCGATTGCCAAAGCTGACGCAATTTATGCCGGGCAAGCACCGGTGTTCAGTGGGATGACCTCTGGAATAGTCGCGCTGTATCAGAAGTGCCCACATCTTGGTTGTCGTGTGCCTGAATGCAAAACATCGCAATGGTTTGAATGTCCGTGTCATGGCTCGCAGTACAACCGTGTTGGTGAAAAAAAGGGTGGACCAGCACCGCGAGGCATGGATCGTTTTGGAGTTTCGGTGAATAACGGAATGGTCGTCATCGATACGGGCACAGTTTTTGGTGGTCCGCCAATTGGAACGAACACAACTGGTCAAGAAGCAGAAGGTCCACACTGTGTTGGTGGAACGGGTGGACACTAAGTGCATCTCGCAGTAATGCTCGCCGATACAACAACCACGATCGCTTGGGTGATTTTGCTTGTTTCAGTTCTGGGTTGGGTTATCTACGGCTTGGGCAATCTGCGCTCGTCGAAGCGCGAGATTGGTGCAGAGATCAAACTTGCCGCAAACCGCAAGCCTTATTATGACGACGAGCGACTCGAGGGCGAAAAAATTCAGCGTACGCAGTTGATTGGTCTGCTGTGTCTTGCCGTCACAACGATTGCACTACCGCTTTATTGGATTCTTGAACCCGGTCGCATGGTCGGTGCCGAAAAAGAATTTCAACACCAATTTGAAACTTGGGGCACCGGGTTGTTCTCCACGACGGCCGATGGCGGCTATAACTGCGCCGGTTGCCACGGGGGAATGAAGGGCGGCGGCGGCGTCGCGTCGTATGCGATTTCAGATCCAAAGACTGGCCAAGTAAAACAAGTCAATTGGAAGGCGCCAGCAATCAACACGGTTTTTTATCGTTACAGCGAAGAAGAAGTTCGATTCATCCTTGAATACGGTCGACCTTTCTCGCCAATGTCGGCATGGGGTTTGGTTGGTGGTGGCCCGATGAACGAACAGCAAATTCAAACGGTCATTGAATATGTCAAGAGCATTGAAATTCCGCGTGACGAAAACGGCAAATTGCCCGATGAAAAACAACAAGAGATCCAAGCCGAGGCCGAGCGACTTGTCAAGGCGGGAACTTACGCATCTCTCGGAGAAGCGTTGTTCAACTTAGATTTAGGCAGCGGAAATTATTCATGTGCGCGCTGTCATACCAAGGGTTGGTCGTATGGTGAGCCAGAAATTACGGGCGGTGGCGCTTTCGGTCCGAACTTAACTGGTGGATCATCAGTCAGACAGTTTCCGCAACGTGATGAAATGATCGAGTTCATCAAGGGCGGCAGCGAACTCGGCAAGAGGTACGGTCAGCAAGGCCAAGGTTCGGGTCGAATGCCAGCCTTTGGTTTGGTATTGACAGATGAGCAAATTGGCGCCGTTATTGATTATGTAAGAGGTCTCTAAAAGTGTTCACGCTGCTCGCCGTAAATTTCGAACCGCAACTTCGCGGCATCATTATCGTTGCAATTGCTGTTGGTGTATTAATCGGCGGCACCTATTTGGTGGTTGGCACGAACTTGGGCGCGCGACTTGGGTTTCTCGTCGTCGTGGCCGGGTTTTTTGGTTGGATGGCGATTATGGGAAGTATTTGGTGGATATATGGCATTGGCCTGACGGGTCGCGCTCCAAGTTGGCAGCCTGGCGAGCCGACGACCATCGTCAGAAGTCCAGACTTGCTAGACGACGCAGAGATTATTTTGATGCCGATGCAGCCATCAGGCGATGCAGTTGCCGATGCGGCTGTGGCATCTATGGCTTTGCAGAGCGATGGATGGTTGTTGTTGCAAGAGTCCGATCCACGACGCGGTCAAGCAGTTGCGTCTGCCGATGAAATCATTCAAAATCAAGCAGAAGAGTTTGCGCTTGGTGAGTATGTCTCGGTTGCCGTTTACGACAAAGGCGGTGAACGATGGCCGAAGATCAGCGAGTCGTTCGACTTCTTGGCCTTCTTTCATGATCCGCATTATTCAGTAGTCGAGGTTGCAATGATCGTGCCACAGCGCACCGAGCCAGGTCGCGCACCCGCTCGACCAGAAATCGATGAAACTCAGCCTCGTCGATACATATATATGTTGCGCGATCTTGGCTCCAAGCGTCAGCCATCAATTTTTATCACAATTGGTTCAATGATCATTTTCTTGTTGCTTTGTCGATTGCTGCACACTCGTGATCTGCGCTTGCGTGAGAATCTAAGTGTTGACGTTGGTTCGCGTTCGCCAGCGAAGAGCTAACCATAGTGGGTCAGTATCTTCCGATTGCTGTTCTCGCAGTTTTGGCAGTCTTGTTCGGGGTTGGTTCATTAGTCGCGTCTAAATTATTGGCGCCACGTCGGCCGAGTGAGGCAAAGCAAGCCCCATACGAATGCGGGATCGTGCCCAGCCTCGAAGCACCAGAACGGTTTCCGGTGAGTTTTTATGTTGTGGCGATGTTGTTCATCATGTTCGATATCGAAATAATTTTTGCTTATCCGTACGCGGTAGCGAGCCAGTCGCTCGGGTCTTACGGTTTCTGGGAATTAGTCGCGTTTAGTGCGGTTTTCTTCGTGGCGTTTGTTTATGTCGTTGCGCGCGGAGCTCTCGACTGGGGTCCTGTCAAAAAAGCACGTAAGTTGGTTGAAGTTGATGGAGACATCTTGTCTGCATCGCGATCATCTTCCACGACAATTCGTCGGGTGGGGCTCGATGGTCGCGAGCAAGAGAAAGTTTCTGTCTGATGGGCTTGGTCCAAAATGTTGCCGATGACGGTCTAGGTGGTCTCGAACATAATTTCTTGACGGGTCGCGTTGAAGATCTTGTGAAGTGGTCACGATCGCGGTCGAGTTGGGGCGCGACCTTTGGTCTTGCGTGTTGCGCCATCGAAATGATGACGGCGGGAACCGCCCACTATGACTTGGCTCGATTTGGCATGGAAGTTTTTCGTGCCTCGCCGCGCCAAGCCGACATCATGATCGTTGCCGGCCGAGTTAGCCAGAAGATGGCGCCCGTATTGCGGCAGGTTTATGACCAGATGATGGAACCGAAGTGGGTCATTTCAATGGGCGTGTGCGCCAGCAGTGGTGGAATGTTCAACAATTACGCGATTGTTCAAGGCGTCGATCAAATTGTCCCGGTTGATGTTTATGCACCGGGTTGCCCACCGACGCCCGAAACTTTGATTCACGCGATTGAAACTTTGCACCAGTTGATCGAAGACGGAGAGATTATGCGCCGTCGCGACACAACTGGCGCTGGCGCGCAAGTCCGTATTCAAGAAGTTCCGGCGGGCACGACTACGCCCGTAATTATTGGACAGCGTTGAGTCGTGGCACAAGTTTCGGGTCGTGTTGCTGACGATGTTCGTTTCGTCGCCAAGACCGACTATTTTAAAACACTTTCGGACTTGCGCACCGAAGGTTTCGAGATGTGTGTCGACCTCACTGCTGTTGACTATTTGACCCACCCAGGTCGCACAATTGCACCAGAAGTTGCCGACCAAATTTCACTCGAGCGTTTTGAGGTTGTAGTCAATCTGCTATCGCTTTCGCAGCGTCGTCGCGTGCGTTTGCGGGTGCAAATTGCAGAATCAGATGCAGTTATCGATTCGGCCTTTGATCTTTACCCCGGCACCGAGGCGATGGAGCGTGAAGTTTTCGACATGTTCGGGATCAAGTTCAGTGGTCACCCAGATTTGACCCGCATCTTGATGCCAGAAGATTGGCAGGGTCATCCGCTGCGCAAAGATTACGCCTCTGGAGATATTCCGGTTCAGTTCAAGGGTGCCGCATCATGACCACAACCGAGAACACTACGAACTCGGGTTCTGCCGAAGTTGTGGCCGCTGGCACCAGCGAAGGTCGACAAGAGCTTCAACTACGCAAAGATGTTTCAACCAAAGAAATCTTGCGCGGCTCAGGTGCCGTTTTGCGGATGAGTGAATCTGAGGTGGCGGCGCTGGCAGGTACCCAGAGCGAAGACCAGACGATGATCATCAACATGGGCCCACAACACCCGAGCACCCACGGTGTTTTGCGGTTGATGCTCGAACTCAACGGCGAAACCGTTTTGCGGTGCAAGCCCGTTATTGGTTATTTGCACACCGGCATGGAAAAGACGGGCGAGTCACTTACTTTCATGCAAGGCGCAACGAATGTCACGCGCATGGACTATGCATCACCACTAAACAATGAACTCGTTTTTGCAATGACGACCGAAAAACTTCTCGGCATCGACCAAGATATTCCAGAACGCGCGGTGTGGATCCGCATGCTGCTCTCAGAATTGAATCGAATCAGCAGTCACCTGTTATTTTTGGCGACCAACGGCATGGACATTGGTGCGGTTTCGATGATGCTCTACGGCTTTCGTGAACGAGAAGAGGTTCTGAGATTTTTTCAAAAGGTCACCGGCCTACGAATGAACCACAACTTCATTCGACCCGGTGGTGTCGCGGCGGATCTGCCAGCGGGGTGGCGGGACGAAGTCTTGAACCTTATTGAGGCTCTGCCGAAGCGACTCGCCGAATACGAAATATTGATGACAGGTCAACCGATTTGGCGTGAACGTCTGCAGGGCGTGGGCGTGATTACACGCGATGAAGCGATTGCGCTGTCGGCGACTGGTCCAATTCTGCGCAGCACAGGTTTTTCATGGGACTTGCGTCGTGATATGCCATATCTGCGGTACGACAAAGTCGAGTTCGATGTGATCGTCGGTAGTTATGGTGACGCGTTTGATCGCTATTCAATTCGTTTGAATGAAATTCGCGAGTCGATGCGAATTGTGGGTCAAGTGTTGGACGCAATGCCACAGGGCGACTATCGAATTCAAGACAAGAAAGTTACTCCACCACCACGGGGCCGCATTGACGAGTCGATGGAAGCGCTGATTCACCACTTCAAGATTTTCACCGAGGGTTTCAAAGTTCCCGAGGGTGAAGCGTATGTCGCAATTGAAAGCCCGCGTGGAGAGATTGCGTGTTATATCGCCAGCGATGGCTCGTCAACCCCTTATCGCATGCACGTGCGTGCCCCGAGTTTCATCAACATTCAGACCATGCCTCTGATGATGCGTGGCGGCTTGGTTGCTGATGCCGTGGCTGTTATCTCTTCTGTTGACCCGGTCCTCGGCGAGGTAGATAGATGAGTCGCTTGAACGAAACGAACACAAAGTCGGCGCGCGAGATTATCGCCAAGTATCCGCGTCCGAAGTCGGCTCTGATTCCGTTGTTGCATCTGTCGCAAGAGCAAAATGGTTATATCACCCGAGAAGCAATGCAACATTTGGGAGAACTCGTCGGCGTGACTTCCGCCGAGGTTTATGGAACCGCAACCTTCTATGAGATGTTCAAATTTGAGCCGATCGGAAAATATTTGATCAATATCTGTAGGACAATGTCATGCGCGCTGATGGGTGCAAATGAGTTGATGCACCATGCTGAAAAGAAACTTGGTGTCAACGCTGGTGGCACGACACCAGATGGCATGTTCACACTCGCCCACGCTGAGTGCCAAGCCGCTTGCACGGAGGCCCCAACATTGCAGGTCAACTATCGCTATCGCTTGCGTGTCACGCCCACCGATTTGGACAATTTGATCGACAACTTGCGAGACGGCAAATTAAAGGATGAGTTTCCGCCGCATGGAGTGCTGTCAAAAGTGCGCCAGATTATTCCGGCTGATCGTGCAGTCGGGGCAAAAGACCCAGAAGATGTCAACGAGTCACCAGCATGGTTAGACGGCAAGGCCGCACTGTGAGCAAGACATATGTGCATGCGCCAGGTTTCGTAGCGGGAGACCGACCAAAGATTGTTACTTCGCGATTTGAGTTTGCCGACTCGTACACCCTGGAGCGTTATCTCGCAACGGATGGATACAAGGGTTTGCGCGCGGCATTGTCACGACCAGCAAATGAAGTCCACGAAGATGTAAAAAGTGCGACGGTGCTTGGTCGTGGTGGCGCTGGTTTCCCGGCGGGCGTTAAGTGGGGGCTCACACCGCAACAAGTTTGGCCGCGTTACTTGGTCGTCAACGGCGACGAAAGCGAGCCTGGCACCTACAAAGACCGTTTGTTGATGGAATGCGATCCGCATCAATTAATCGAAGGTTGTCTGATTGCTTGTTATGCCGCTGGTCTGTCGCAATGCTTCCTATATATAAGAGGTGAGATGGCTGTTGCCCAAGAGCGTGTGGCTGCCGCGTTGAACGAGGCGTATGCGGCCGGATACATCGGCAAAAATATTTTGGGCTCGAAGTTCTCGGTCGACATTATTTTGCATTGGGGTGCAGGCGCTTATGTCGTGGGCGAAGAAACGGCACTGATTGAAAGCCTCGAAGGCAATCGCGGAATGCCACGACTCAAGCCGCCATTTTTCCCGGCGGCGAACGGTCTCTATGGTCAGCCCACGATCGTGAATAACGTCGAGACTCTTGCCAACTTGCCGTGGTTGCTAAATCATGGCGTTGCCGCGTACACGGCGATCGGCACGAAGACATCACCGGGTACGCGGATGATTGCTGTTTCGGGTCATGTCAAACGACCTGGCGTCTACGAAATCATCAACGGCACTACGACATTTCGCGACTTGATTTATGGACAAGAGTTTTGTGGCGGTATTCGCAACGGCAACGCGTTGAAAGCATTCGTGCCGGGTGGTGGCTCTGCGCCGTGGTTCACCCCTGATCAACTTGATCTCCCGTTTGAGGCCAGCCAAGTCGGGCCGGCTGGGTCGATGCTCGGCTCGGGTGCGGTAATGGTGATGGACGAGACGACTGACATTCCGGCGGCCGCGTTGACGCTGACTCATTTCTATGCACACGAGTCGTGCGGCAAGTGCACGCCGTGTCGCGAGGGCGGAACCTGGCTTGAAAGAATCTTGCGACGCGTAGTTGACGGTGACGGTACCGATGCAGATTTGCAGCAACTGCTTGAAGTTGGGGCGATGATTTGTCCAGGTGCGTTTCCGCATGCAGCCAATGAAAAATTGGGTTTGCAGGCTGTTGCGTTTCCGTACAAGATGACCACGATTTGTTTCGTCGGGCCATCGGCCTTCGCCCCGGTGCATTCGGCTTTGACTCTATTTAGAAGCGAGTTTGAGGCGCGCGTGAAAAAGCGCGTGACGATTCCGGTTACGGCAGTCGGGGTGTCGGTATGACGATCGTGGATCCGACCAAAGAGAGTGCTGTCGACCCAAGTGTCGTCAACATCACGATCAACAACAAACCGGTCGTGGCGCGAAAAGGCGAGTTTATTATTGCGGCGGCTGATCGGACCGATGATTTCATCCCCAGATTCTGTTATCACCCGCGCATGTCATCGGTGGGCATGTGTCGGCAGTGTCTTGTTGAAGTTGAAACACCGCGGGGACCGATGATCGTTGTGTCGTGCATGACGCCTGTTGTCGAGGGTCAGATCGTTCGCACGACAACTGACTCGGTCAAAAAAGCCCAAGAGGGCGTGCTCGAATTGTTGTTGGCGAATCATCCACTTGATTGCCCTGTTTGCGACAAGGGTGGCGAATGTCCGTTGCAAGATCAAGCGTTCAGCCACGGCCCGGGAGAGAGTCGATTCGTCGAAGAAAAGCGTCACTACGAAAAACCGATCGCAATCAGCGACATCGTTTATCTAGATCGTGAGCGATGCATTTTGTGTGATCAATGCACGCGGTTTGCTGACGAAGTTGCGGGTGATGCGCTGATCACATTCACCAGCCGCGGCAACGACACTCAGGTTCTCACGTTTCCCGATGAGCCCTTTAGTTCATATTTCTCTGGCAACACCGTGCAGATTTGTCCAGTTGGCGCTTTGACCGCCAAGCCTTATCGATTTAAGGCACGTCCGTGGGATCTTGAACAAACAGAAAGTACCTGCACTTCGTGTTCGGTTGGTTGTCGAACCGTCGTGCAAAGCAGCCGCGATGAACTCGTGCGATATCAAGGCGTAGATATCGACCCCGTGAACTGGGGGTGGCTGTGCGATCGCGGTCGTTACAACTTTGAGTCGGTGAACTCACCCGATCGTTTGACGACGCCGCTGGTCAAGACGGGTACGGAACTTGCGGCAACATCTTGGTCGGTTGCCCTTGAAACCACTGCTCGCATGATTCGTCTTGCTTTGGCGGGCAATGCGAATTCGGTGGCGATTTTGGGTGGTGCTCGTGGCACGAATGAAGATGCGTTTGCTTGGGCGATGTTGGCCGACAAACTTGGCATCGATCAGCGCGATTCTCAATTGGGTGACGGTTTGAGCCCCGAAGTTTTCAACCTTGCGCAGGCGACGATCGATGAGACTTGCACAGCGAGCACAATCATCTTGCTCGCTCCTGATCTCAAAGAAGAGTTACCGGTTCTTTATTTGCGCGTACGAGATGCGGCGCAGAAACGCAAATCGCGAATCATCGAAGTGAGTGCCCGTGATTCTGGTTTGACGCCGCATGCGTGGCGCACCGTTGGATTTGAACCAGGACACCAGGCGCAGGCCGTGCGCGAAGCATTGTCGACGCCAGAGATGAAAGAGCAACTTGCCCGTGGTCAAGTCGTCGTCGTTGTTGGTCGACCTAATTTGGCCGAAAACGAAATGTTTACGCTGCAAGCACTCGCCGAAGTTTTTGTCGCGGAACCAAGCGTAAAAGTGCTTCCAGTTTTGCGCCGGGGCAATGTGCGCGGGGCAATCGCGGCAGGGTTGACGCCACAAAATAATTCAGGCGATGCGATCGATATTTTGAATGCTGCAGCAGCGGGCAAGATTGATTGTCTGATTTTGCTTGGCGCAGACCCGATGGCTGACGTGCCTGATTCCGGCCTTGTGCAACGAGCATTTACCCAAGTTAAAAACTTGATCAGCATCGACACGATGATCAACGATTCAAATCGCAACGCAGATGTAATTTTACCGGCCGCTGCTTATGGTGAAAAAAATGGAACGACAACGAATCTTGAAGGTCGAATCAGCAATGTCGCACAAAAGATCACCCCACGCGGTACTTCGCGTCCGGATTGGATGATCGCCACCGAATTGAGCATCAGCCTTGGCGTCGATATCGGCGTTTCTAGTCTTGAAGATTTGAATAGCAAACTTGTCGGTGCCGTTGCAGCGTTTGCGCCAAGTATCGACGCGAAATCAACTCATGGTGACGGGGTGCTGATGGCGCGCGAAACCCCAGTGACGATTTCTGGCAATCTGAGCAGAGCCATCGATCGAAATGCATACAACCTTCGATTGGTTGTGTCGCGCACGATGTATGACTCGGCAGGGTCGACTGTTTCAAGCCCGTCGCTTGCAGGAATCGTCACCGATGCCGCAATTTTTGTGAATCCTCTCGATCTTGGGCGCATTGGTGTTGCCGAAGGAACTAACGTCCGGGTCGGCGCCGAAGGCACGAACATTGTGATAGTGATAAAAAGTCACAACGGTGTGCACCGCGGTACGGCATGGTTGCCGTTCAACCACACAGGCGTAGACATTCGGCCATTGTTGAACATTTCAAGCGATGTCGTCGACGTGCGAATTGAGCCGATCAAATGATCGCCCTTGACCCGCTTTTACAAGATGATCTGTTGTGGGCGCCACTATTGATCGTGCTGCTCAAAGTTTTGGTCGTCTTTGTTGTCGGATTGCTCGCCACGATGTTGATGGTTTGGTTCGAGCGCAAAGCAATCGCCGGAATGCAGAATCGTATCGGCCCGAACAAAGCCGGGCCGTTCGGTATCTTGCAGACGCTGGCCGATGGCATCAAGTTATTTTTCAAAGAAGATTCATTTCCGAGTAGAGCCGATCGTTTCGTTTTTGCTCTTGCTCCGTTTTTGTCGTTCGTGCCGGCGTTTTTGGCGTTCGCGATCATTCCGCTCGGCGGTGATTTTCGCAACGGATCCTCGGGCGAGGTAACCCTGTTTGGACAGGTGACGCGAATCCAACTTGCCGATCCGCCAATTGGTGTGTTGTTTGCCTTGGCGATTTCATCGATCGCCGTTTACGGGATCATGCTCGCCGGCTGGTCAAGCGGATCGAAGTATCCGTTGCTGGGTTCGGTGCGTGCGACCGCGCAAATGGTCAGTTATGAAGCCGCGCTTGGTTTGTCTTTGGCTTGTGTGTTGTTGCTTTCGGGCACATTGTCGACAAGCGGAATTGTTTCGGCCCAGACCACAATTGTCGACTGGCACATCATCTCGACGGGCATCGTGCCATTTTTTATTTTTATGATCGCCGCTACAGCCGAACTCAATCGGCCACCCTTCGACTTGGTCGAAGCCGAACAAGAACTTGTTGGAGGTTTCAACACCGAGTATTCATCCATCCGCTTTGCTTTGTTTTATCTTGCCGAATTTATGAATACCGTGACGATGTCGGCCTTGATCGTGACGTTGTTCTTTGGTGGTCCGCAGCCAATCGCGGTTGGCAACTTCGTTCTGGATATTCCACTTTTGCCCAACGCCCTTGAGGGCACGGTGTGGTTGCTCGCAAAGATTCTGGTATTCCTATATATCTACATCTGGTTCAGAGCTACGTTGCCGCGCTTGCGCTACGACCAACTTATGGATTTGGGCTGGAAGCTACTGATCCCGGCATCACTCGGGTGGTTCATGTTGCTTGCTGCACAGCGACTTGCCCGACAAAATAATTGGAACATCTTCGTCGTGACAGGCTCTTCAATCGTCGTGCTTTTGATTTGCTATCTGTTGATGCAGGCGGCATTCGCAAGAAGCGCACGCGAGCGTGAGACACAGGGGACAATGTTCTAATGGGTTACTTCGGGGGATTCGCAGTTACTTTTCGCCAGCACGGCAAAAAGAATCGAGTAACCACTCAGTATTCGGGTGGCCGCATGTTTCGTCGCAAGAAGCGCAACGCCAAGAAGATGGACGTCAAGATTGACAAGCCAGAGCGATTGCATGGTCGCCACGTGCTCAATCGCTATGAAGACGGCATGGAAAAGTGCATCGGTTGCGAACTTTGCTCAGCGGTGTGTCCTGCCAAGTGCATTCATGTTCGTGGCGCTGATAACAACCCAGAATCGCCGACATCGCCCGGTGAGCGTTTTGGGTGGATCTATGAGATTAATTATCTTCGTTGCATTCACTGCGACCTTTGCGTTGAGGCTTGTCCAACAGAGGCAATCACCGAAACAAAACTGTTCGAGTTTTCTTTCACCAATCGCCAAGATGCGATTTATACGAAGAACGAATTGCTAGTCGATCTCAGTGGCAAGCCACAACAACTTGAATGGGAAGACTGGCGTGAAGGCGAAGACAAAAATACTTCTGGTTGGATGCGCGCGACCGCCGCGTCGGGCGACGCCAACTTCACGGGTGTCGTCGCATGGAGTGGCGAACTGGGTCACGGTGTGCGACCCGCAGAAAAAAAGAGCGAATAAGTGGAGTTTTTCGTATTCGTCTGTGCAGCACTGATGATTTTATTGGGCGCCGTTGGGGTCATCGTGCGCAAGCATCCCGTGCACGCAGCATTGAGTCTTGTTTTGACACTGTTTGGTGTCGCTGTTTTATTTGTCGCTCAAGAAGCCCACTTTTTGGCAGCCGTGCAAGTCATCGTCTATGCAGGTGCGATCGTGGTTTTGTTTCTGTTCGTGATTATGTTGCTGGGTGTCGACCGAGTTGAGAATCTGCGAACTGAACCCTTGACGGCACAACGACCACTGGCGATAATTGCAAGTCTCGGGCTATTGGGTGTTCTCGTCGCGGCGATTGTCAACGGCAATGGTGTATTGAATGAGCGGGGATCGGGCATCAATCTGCCAGATTTACAAAACGGTTCTGATGCCAACACCGTGCAACTCGCCGAGTCAATTTTTTCACAATATGTCGTTGCGTTCGAAGTAACTTCGGTGTTGTTGGTCATCGCTGTGGTCGGCACCGTGTTGTTGACGCGCAAAGCAAAGTTGGGCGCAAAGTGATCTCGCTAAGTTTGGCTCCAACTGCAACTTGGTATTTGATTTTGGCTGCTGTTTTGTTTGCCATCGGCACCTTGGGCGTGCTCGTGCGCAGAAACCCACTGGTGATGTTCATGTGCATTGAACTAATGCTCAACGCGGTGAATTTGAGTTTCGTCACCCTGGCGCGTGAACTCAACGACATTAACGGTCAAACAATCGTTTTCTTCGTGATGGTGGTGGCCGCTGCCGAAGTCGTGGTTGGTCTCGGAATAATCGTTTCGATTATGCGCAATCGCGCGGTACTTACCACCGATGATTTGGCAGAACTAAAAGGCTGATTATGTTGAGCCTGATCTGGTTGATTCCGCTGTTGCCGCTCGCGGGGGCAGTGTTGAACCTGGTTCTGGGTCGCAAGTTTGGCGACCCCCGCTCTGGTTGGGTGGCAACGCTCGCCACCGGCGGTGCATTTTTGATTACTGTTCTGGTTTATTTCGAGATGCTCGGTCTCGAAGCCGAAGAACGCACCCATGTCGAGGTGTTGTTTTCGTGGTTGCCATTGGGCTCTTTGCAAGTCGACTTTGCGTTGCTTGCTGACCCGCTGAGTATCGTCATGGCGCTTTTTGTTACAGGTATTTCTACTTTGATTCATCTTTATGCAATCGGGTATATGCACGGTGACGCAAAGTTCTCGAAGTTCTTTCTTTATTTGAATTTATTCGTATTCAGCATGCTGATGCTTGTGCTTGGCGAAAACTTGCTCGTAACTTTCTTGGGATGGGAGGGCGTCGGTGCCTGCAGTTATTTCTTGATTTCGTTCTGGCATACTCGCGACAGCGCGGCAGTTGCCGGCAAAAAAGCTTTCGTGACCAACCGCATCGGCGACTTCGGTGTGATGACCGCGATGTTCTTGGCATTTTCATCAGTGGGCTCACTGTCTTATGGGGCGATCAACGAGGCTGCCCACAGTGGCGAACTGGCATCGGTCACAGCAACTGCAATTGCAATGTTGTTGTTCGTGGGTGCTTGTGGCAAGAGCGCGCAGTTGCCGCTCTATTTGTGGTTGCCCGATGCGATGGAAGGCCCAACACCAGTATCCGCGTTGATTCATGCGGCGACGATGGTTACCTCTGGTGTGTTTTTGATGACGCGAATGAATCCAGTGCTGCATATTTCTTTCGAATGGGCGCCAACCGTGATCGCGGTGGTCGGTGCTGCAACTGCACTTTATGCGGCCACGATCGCAGTCGCCCAAAACGACATCAAAAAAGTTTTGGCATACAGCACGGTCTCGCAACTCGGTTTCATGTTTTTAGCAATCGGCTCTGGCGCATATGTTGCGGCAATTTTTCACATGGTGACTCACGCATTTTTTAAGGCTTTGTTGTTCTTGGGTTCTGGTTCGGTGATTCACGGCATGCATCATCAGCAAGACATGCGACGCATGGGTGCATTGCGCAAAGTTATGCCGATAACTGGTTTCACTTTCATCATCGGTTGGCTGGCGATTGCTGGCGTGCCGCCATTCGCCGGCTTTTGGTCAAAGGACGAGATTTTGCTTTATGTTTTTGCGAAAAGCCCAGCACTATATGTTGTCGGCATTGTCACCGCGCTGCTGACCGCTTACTACATGACACGTCAAGTGATCATGGTGTTCTACGGCGAGGCGAGATGGAATGATCATAGTGACGAGCACGGTGCGCACGGCGATATCACGCCGCATGAGAGCCCACGAGTGATGTTGATTCCACTGCTTGTGTTGTCGGTGCTTTCGATACTCGGCGGGGCAATGCAGCTGCCGTTCAGCAAGAAACTGCATTTTTTAGAACATTGGCTGGCGCCGGTGGTCGAAGAATCAGAGGCTTATATTGGCAAAACATGGGCCTATCAGAACAAATATTTATTGCTATTACTTGCTGTCGTTGTCGCGGTGACTGGCATATTGATTGCAATAGCCGGCTATGGCAAGGCCAGGTTCAAAGTTGTTGAACCAAAAATTCTTGAACAAGCCTGGAATTACGATGCGACAGTGAGTCGCGTCGTTGCTGGCCCGGGAGCGACGGCGTTCAATTTGGTTTCGTGGATCGACGCCAACATTGTGGACGGCATCGTCAACGGAGTTGGCGAATCGATACGCGGTATCGCCGGCTCTGTGCGTCGAGTGCAAAGCGGTTTTGTTCGCACGTATGCGCTCTTGATTAGTCTCGGCGCAGTTTTGGTCTTGGCGTGGTTTTTGTTGCGCGGAGTTCTGCTGTGATCGCCGCATCAACCGAAGTTCTCAGTTTTCCAATTTTGTCGGCGCTGGTTATCTTGCCGCTAGTTGGTGCGATAGTTGTTTCGCTGCTGGGCAAAACCCGTCCTGAATGGATGAAACTTGCGGCGATGACGTCGAGCGTGGCTACAGGCGCGTTTTCGTTGTGGTTGTTGGGGGAGTTCAAAACAGGTGAGGCGGGATTTCAATTTGTTTCGCAACACGTATGGATCTCGCAATGGGGTATCTCGTGGCACCTCGGTGTCGACGGAATTTCTTTGTTCCTGGTCGTGCTAACTGGAATTTTGTTTCCGTTGGTAATTGTTGGTATCGACCCGCATCACAACGAAACTTCGTACTTTGCCTGGATGTTGTTGTTGCAAGCCGGCGTCATGGGTTCGTTCTTGGCACTCGACCTGTTCTTGTTCTTTGTGATGTTTGAAATTGTCCTGGTGCCGATGTATTTCTTGATCGGTGGTTGGGGCTACGACCAACGTGTTTATGCAGCGATGAAGTTCTTTTTGTACACGATGACTGGCTCTGCGTTCATGCTCGTCGGAATTATCGCCACGGTTTCACTTGCTCGCCGCGATCTCGGTATCGTGACTTTTGATCTCATCAAAATCGCCGAGGGGGCAAATTTTTCAACCAACGCTGCACGATGGTTGTTCGTCTCGTTTGCGATTGCTTTTGCCGTGAAAGTTCCACTTTTTCCGTTTCACACTTGGCTACCAGATGCTCACACGCAAGCGCCAACGGGCGGCTCAGTAATTTTGGCGGGCGTGCTGCTCAAGATGGGCACATATGGTTTCTTGCGCTTTGGCATTTATCTGTTTCCCGAGGCGGCGATGTGGGCGCGACCCACGCTGTTCACCCTTGCGGTGATCGGAATTATTTATGGAGCAATCGCCGCGACGATGCAGCGCGATCTGAAGCGTTTGGTCGCCTACTCTTCGGTGGCTCACCTTGGTTTCATCGTGCTCGGCACCTTTGCACTTAGTTCGCAAGCAGTAACCGGTGCGGTAATGCAAATGGTTAATCACGGTGTTTCAACTGGAGCATTGTTCTTGTTGGTCGGAATGATCTATGAGCGGCGTCACACCCGAGAGATCGCCGAACTACGGGGCATTCAACACGTTGCCCCAATTTTTGCTGGCGTCTTCACGGTTGTAATGCTGTCTTCGATTGGTCTGCCGGGCTTGAATGGTTTCGTCGGCGAATTCTTGATTTTGATCGGTTCGTTCGGGGCTGCAAGATGGTGGACGGTCGTGGCCACGGTCGGCGTTGTTTTGGCTGCGTTGTATTTGTTGTGGGCCTATCAGCGAGTGTTTCACGGAGAGCCTGATGAAGCAAATGCATCTTTCAAAGAAATCACCGCCAAAGAAGGAATGCTGATGGCCGTGTTCGTGGCGATCATCGTGTTCACGGGTATTTATCCCAAACCAATGCTCGAGCGCATTGAACCAAGCGTGAATTCGTTCATTGAACATGTTGAAGGGAAGACAAAGTGAACGACATATCGACATTTGTCGGACCAAAGATTGAATGGTTGGCAATTTCGCCGCTGTTGACACTTTTGGCAGGGGCGTTGGTTTTGCTTTTGGCCGGCTCGTTGACGAGTCATTGGCCGTATCGGCTTTATGCGATTACGGCCGGCATGACTTCGGCAGTGGCGATCGGTCTTTCAATTTATTTGTGGCGCGATGTGACGACAAATGGTCCGAGATTGCTGATTGATGGAGCATTGGCGCTGGATCAATTGGCCTTGCTCAGTTCAATCGCCGTGATCGTTGCCGTTCTGTTGGTCAGTTTTATAACCAGTGACTATCTATCGCGAGAAGAATCTGATTTGCCAGAAATCTATGCGCTCTATTTGACTTCAGCAGTCGGCGCTCTCGTGATGATCGCGGCCAATGATTTGATCGTGCTGTTTTTGGGTCTCGAAACTTTGAGCCTCTCACTTTATTTACTTGCGGCCAGCAACCGTAAACAAACTTCGAGTCAGGAAGCAGGATTGAAATACTTCATTCTTGGCGGTTTTGCATCGGCATTTTTCTTGTACGGAGTGGCGCTGACCTACGGCGTCACCGGCACAACGCGATTGGTCAACCTGGATCTGGTGCTCAACACTTATATCGCCGTGCCCCGTAACGATGCAATTTTGCTCATCGGTATCGGAATGATTTTGGTTGGCTTTGCGTTCAAAGTTTCGCTGGTGCCATTTCAAATGTGGACGCCGGATGTGTATCAAGGTGCACCCACGCCGACCACCGGCTTCATGGCTTCGGTCGGCAAGATCGCCGCAATCGTTGCACTCGTGCGGGTTTTCGTCGTTGCGTTTCCGTCACGCAGTGATGACTGGGGCACCGTTGTGCTTGTACTTTCGGGACTCACTCTCGTTGTTGGTTCGGTGGTTGCCATCGTGCAGACAAATATCAAACGGATGCTGGCGTATTCGTCGATTAGCCATGCAGGTTTTATTTTGGTCGGTCTTGAAGCCGCATCGCATCGCGATTCTGTAAATGCGGGCGACGGACTGATCGCCGTCGTCGTTTATGTCGTGTTGTATGCCGCGCTTGTTGTCGGCACATTCGGTGTCGTAACTGTCGTCGCTCGCGACTCAAGTGCGGACGCAACTTCGCTGGACGCTTTCAAGGGCCTTGCCAAAAATCAACCGTTGCTTGGTCTCGTGATGACGGTGTTTTTGTTGGCGCAAGCAGGCATGCCGTTGACAAGCGGTTTCGTGGCGAAGTTTGGTGTGATTCAATCGGCTGTCGCGGTCGGCAGTTACCAACTTGCCGTGATCGCGATGGTTTGTGCGGTGATCGCGGCGTTTGTTTATTTGCGGATCATGGTGAGTATGTGGCTTGCTGATAGTCCTTCGCCAGAAAAAGTTGCCGTGCCAGCGCTTTCGCGAATCGCAATTGGTGTTGCTTTGGCGATAACCCTGGTAATTGGCTTCTTGCCAAGTTTGATTCTCGACATAACCTCAAACCTCACCCAGCTCGCCAGTAAATAGTTTTACTTCGGCGCTCAGCCGATTATCGACTTGATGAATCCGTTGAAGAGATTTTGTTGGTCTGTTTCGGTGTCGGCATCGTCTTCTGGGTGCCACTGCACACCGACAATCCATTTTGCCGAAGCATGTTCAACAGCCTCGATTGTTTGGTCTGGTGCGCGACCGGAGACGACTAAGCCTGGCGCGAGCATGTCAATTGCTTGGTGATGGTACGAGTGCGACTTTTTTGGTGAGTTTGTTTTCATCGCCTCGGCGATTTTGCTGGTGGGTTCAAGTTTGATTTCGTGATACGTGTTCCAGTGGCTCTCGCCGTCAGCGAGCACGTCAGCCAAATCTTGGTGCAGCGTGCCGCCGAGGGCGACATTGAGAATTTGAATGCCACGACAAATTGCAAGCACTGGTTTGTCTAGTTTTACCGCGGCTTGCAAAATTGCGATTTCAAGATCGTCATGTTCTGAGGCGATGCCATAGACTTTTTTATTACGCGTATTCTGGCCGTAACGACCCGGATCAATGTCACCGCCGCCCTGAATAATCACACCGTCAAATCGTGCAACTATTTCGGCGGCCGATTCAATGCTCAATTCAAGTGGCGGAACTTGCAACACTACGCCACCTGCGCGGGCGACAGCCTCGCTATAGCGACGACCAGTCGAAAACGAATCACCACGAACGCCTTTTGATTCAGTAGTCAATTTTCCGGGCAACAAAACAATTGGAGTCATGACTAGTTGACCATTTCTGAAACTTCAAATCCTGCTGTCTTAGCAATGGTGATGACTTCAGCAGTGTGGTCGCGGCCCCGCACTTCGAGCACAACCTGAATGCCAGTTTCGCGCACACGCAAGTTGAGCCCCTCGCGAACATGGCTGACTTCGATGATGTTCGCCCCTGATTTGGCGACGACCGTCAGAAATTCAGCAAGCGCACCAGGTTGATCAGAAACGCGCGCAAACAACAGCGCGCGCCGACCAGCCTTTGTTTCGTGGCGACGAATCAAGTTGGGAATCAGACCCATGTCAACATTTCCACCCGAGAGCACGATGCAAGTTGCGCCAGTCTTGGCTGGCTTGACGCGCGAGGCGAGCAACGCCGAAACTCCGACTGCGCCACCACCCTCGACATACATTTTTGCACGTTCAAGTAAAATCATCATTGCGTCGGCTACGCCGTCTTCGTCTACATCCACGAGTTCATCCACCCAATTTTCGATCAGTGGGCGGGTAATTTCACCAGGTTGCTTGACTGCAATGCCGTCGGCAAGAGTTGGCACTGCACCAGTTGGTGCGTTGCCATATATATAAGGTGCGCACGAAGAAATCTGCACGCCGACAATTTTGACTTCTGGTCGTTGTTGTTTAATCGCCAGAGCAGTGCCCGAAAGCAAACCGCCACCACCAAGCGGAATTATCACTTGGGCCAAATTCTCTATGTCTTCAAGCAGCTCAAGACCGAGCGTGCCCTGACCTGCGACGACATCAACATCGTCATATGGATGACAAAACGCCATACCGGTTTCGAGTGCTCGTGATTTCGCCATGACTACGGCCGTGTCAACGCTCTCATCGCCGTCGATAACGATTCCACCGTAACTTTTGCAGGCAGCGATTTTGGATAGTGATGCCCCTCGCGGAATAAAAATCTCGCACTTTACGCCGAAATGTTGTGCGGCAAACGCCAAACCAGCTGCATGGTTGCCGGCACTACCAGCCACAACACCATGTTTCTTGAGTTCGCCGAGACGATGCAACTTGTTGATCGCGCCGCGAATTTTAAATGCCCCCGTGCGCTGCAGGTTTTCTGCTTTCAAAATAATCTGGCCGCCAAATTGTTGCGACAAATATGCCGAAGGAGTGATTGGTGTGTGTTCGACTACATCGCGGCCGACTTCGCGCGCCGCGCGTATCGCGTCTAAATCAATCCCTAAATTTTTGTTAGTCATGTTTCGCCGGTCTTTTGCTTTCAGCATTCATCACTGTGCCAAGTTTATTAGTGGTATTCATCTATAAATCGATTATTCAGCGTTTGTGGGTAAGGTTGAGTGTGGTGGAAATTCAGAAAAGCGACCCATATTTGGCGACCATTTCGGTAGTCGTGCCTGTGTATCGGGGCGAGTCAACCATCGCCAAAGTAGTCAACGAAATTGAGAAGTTCACCCGACCTTCAACTACGGCAACTGGTGTCGGCTATGTCGTAAGTGAAGTTCTGCTCGTGAACGACTCTGGCCCGGATGGTTCGGCAAAAGTCATTGATCAACTTGCCCAAAAATACGAATGGGTGCGTCCAGTTTGGTTGTCACGAAATTTCGGTCAACATGCGGCGACTTTGGCCGGCATGTCGTCAAGCACAGCCGATTGGATCGTGACGATTGACGAAGATGGCCAGCACGACCCCAGTGTGATTGCGAATCTTTTGGACAAAGCCGTTGAAGAGAATTCGCAGCTCGTTTATGCAAAATTCAGTGGCGGTGCGCCCCATTCAAAATGGCGAAATCTTTTTTCATCGACGGCTAAGTGGATTTATACGAAATTTCTGTCCCCGCAAGACGGTGAATTTTTCAGCAGTTTTCGTTTGATGTCGGGCGAGATTGGCCGAAGCGTCGGCGCGTATGCAGGTTCTGGTGTTTATCTGGATGTGGCGCTTACTTGGGTTGTCGAAAAGTCGGTAATTTGTGAAATACCGACACGAATCGAATATCTGCGGCAGACTGGTTTCACTTTCAAACGCTTGCTAAGTCATTTCTTGCGCCTGGTTTTAAGTTCGGGCACGAGACCGTTGCGACTTGTCAGCCTGATTGGTTTTTCATCGTTTATCTTCGGTGCTGTTTATGCTGCATATGTTTTATATGGACGAATTATCGACGGCGAGGCGGTCGCTGGTTGGACAACCGTAGTAATTATCGTTTCGACAACGAGTGGAGCGATCCTGCTTTCATTGGGTATTTTGGCCGAATATCTAGGTGTCGTGGTCAGAAATGCAATTGGGCGACCGCTGTATTTGATTCGGTCAAACCCAAATGATGATGCATTGATGCGCGCGCGTAATAATAAAAAATTGCGAGCATGAAAGTTTGGATAATTGGTAGTGGTGGGTTATTAGGTCGAAGCCTCGAGCAACATGTGGCGGTTTCGGACGAAGTTTTCAGCTCAGATACAAAATTTGACTGGGATAACAGCACGGTTGTAAGTCGGCAACTCGCCGAGAAGTGCAAATTGTTTTTTGGGCAGGTGTCACAAGATCAGTGGACAATCTATTGGTGCGCTGGTCGTGGAACTTTAAATAGCTCAACAGCCCAGATGCACGAAGAGACTTTTGTGTTCGAAAATTTGTTGCGCGCGATTGATGCTGAGTCTTCGCCGACGATTCGACAACGGGGCGCGATATTTTTTGCGTCCTCTGCGGGCGCCGTACATGCAGGCAGTCAAAATCCACCGTTCACCGAGATGACCGCGACAAAGTCTCTCACGCCATATGGCGATGCAAAAATTGGTCAAGAAGCATTGTTGAAAGACTTGGCGAGTCGACTTGGTATTCGTGTTTTAGTCGGCCGAATCTCAAACATTTATGGCGCTCGCCAGGATCTCGCGAAAAATCAGGGTTTGATTGCGACGATTTGTTACTCGGTGTTGCGTCGACAACCAGTCAATTTGTTCGTGCCGCTCGAAACTTCGCGTAATTACATCTACGTAGAAGATGCAGCCAGACGCATCGTGTCGCATACCCGAAAAATGTTTGAGTCGGGTTTGGTTGAAAAGTTCCGGATCAAACTGATTGTTGCCCCGGATAATTTGACGATCGGAAGCATCTTGAATATCGCACGGTCGGTGTTGCGTGCGCGACCTTTAGTCACTGTCTCGACCAACAAACATGGCTCTAGCCAGCCGCAAAGTCTCGTCTTCAAGTCGGTGGTCGATACTTCGCTTGATACCGATTCGACGACGGGATTCACGGTCGGTATGAAACGGGTGATGGCAGACTTACAAGCGGCGTTTTTGCGCACCGGTTGGCAAAGATCAAGTTGATAAGTTTCAAGTGATGCGCGCGTTGTTGGTTGCCAATGCTGAGGATGCCGACCCCGGCTTTATCGGCCAACGATTTGTCGAGCATGGTTTCATCGGCGAGCGATTCAAACAGCACGGCGGCGTGTTCGAACATTGCGAACGCGAAAATCCAGATTTGTGGCCATCTCTGGACGGTGCAGATCTAGTTATTTTGCTGGGTAGTTGGTGGTCGGTCTATTGGCCAGATCTCGCCAAGAACGTGCGCGCCGAATGTGAATTGATTTTAGAAACACATCGGCGAGGCATACCGATGTTTGGCATTTGTTATGGCGCACAGATTATGGCCACGGCATTTGGTGGTTCGGCGCAACGCGCGGAGCATCACGAGATTGGTTGGCACGAAGTTTCTGCAGAGCCGCCCAATGAGGTGATTTCGGGCAAGTGGTTGCAGTGGCATTACGACACATTCACCGTGCCTAAGTCGCTCGAGGTTCTTGCCACGAGCCCCGCCGGGCCACAGGCGATTCGTGCTGGTCGTTCGTTTGCGACGCAATTTCATCCTGAAGCAACTGAACAAATTGTGCAAAGGTGGGCGAGCGAATCTGGTCGAGAAGAACTGGCCAAAGTTGGTCTAAAAGCCAGCGAACTCATTGCCCAAACGAGCAGAGAGGTCGCGCAAAGTGCCCCCGCGGCGGCACGTCTTGTGGATTGGTTCATGGAGTATTCAGCCAAGTAAAACCAAAGCGAGTGCATTCTTTCACAACCGCCCAATGTGCTTTGTAGTTAAACCAAGAACGCGTTTGCAGACTAGTTTTACAGGGGTATGTCTACCTTTCTTCGGTCGTATTTAACTGTCGTCTGGTTTGGTGGAGCGGCCGTGGCGGTGGCCGGGTTGCTGTTGTGGATCGCATCCATCGTGCGCCCGAATCGCCCGAATCCCCAAAAAATGTTGACATATGAAAGTGGTGTCGACCCGGTCGGTCACGGCTGGTCGCAGAGTCAAGTGCGCTATTACATTTTTGCGCTTTTGTTCGTCGTGTTCGATGTTGAAGCAGTTTTTATCTTTCCGTGGGCGACCCAACTCGAGCGATACGGCGTGTTTGGTCTGGTCGAAATGGGTGCGTTCGTTTTCATTTTGTTGCTCGGTTTGATTTATGCATGGCGCAAAGGTGTGTTGCGATGGGTTTAGTTGATCGTGGCCGATTGCCAAAGCCGCTAAGTTCACTTTTTAATTTGGGTCGCTCGTATTCACTGTGGGTTTACCAATGGGGTTTGGCTTGTTGTGCAATCGAAATGGGTGCGGCATTTGGTTCACCGCGCTACGACGTGATGCGTCTCGGAGTTATTCCGTTGCCAGCAAGTCCGCGTCAGGCTGACCTCGTAGTAATCTCGGGCACCGTCACCGACAAGATGGCACCCGTGATTCGCCGACTTTACGAGCAGATGCCGGAACCAAAATATGTAATCAGCATGGGCAGTTGCGCCAACTGTGGTGGCCCATATTGGGACAGTTACTCGGTGACCAAAGGCGTGGATCAAATTATTCCGGTTGATGTTTATGTGCCTGGTTGCCCACCCCGACCTGAAGCATTGCTCGAAGGCATCGTGCTTTTGCAACAGCGAATCAAGAACGAAGACATGGGCGCGCGCTGGCGTGGCGAGGGAACAAAGTCAATGGACGCACCTGTGGATGCTGCCGAAATTGCCGAGCGCCGAGGTGAGACCGTTGTCGTCAAATAGCGAAATCACAACACCGGTAGTTGATGCTGCTCGTGAAGAGTTGCTGGTGGCGATCAAGAGTTCGCTGGGTGATGCCGTTGTTGATTCGCATCTCAAACCCGGCGATGACATTTGGATTCGCGTGCGAAATGATGCCTGGCAAACAAGTATAAAAAAACTTCGTGATATCAACTCGTTTGATTATTTCTGTTTCTTGTCGGCGATTGACTGGATGCCGTCGCCATATGGTCGTGGCGAAGATGACCCCACAGAACCGACCCCGCAACGCGACATGACTATTCGTTCGGGGTATGCGGGTGGCGAAACTCGGATGCAAGTTTTTGTCCGCATCGTCAACTCGAAGACTCATATCGGTTTGAATGTCAAGGCAGATGTCTCAGACGCGGTGCCGACAATTGATTCTTTGATTACGGTGTTCGCTGGGGCTAATTGGCACGAGCGCGAGGCACATGAAATGTTCGGTATTGAGTTTGCCGGACACCCGGATTTACGAAAGATGTATTTGCCGGCCGACTTTGAAGGGCATCCAATGCGCAAAGATTTTCCGTTGCTTGCGCGCATGGTCAAGCCGTGGCCGGGCATCGTGGATGTTGAACCGTTGCCAGGCGGGGATGACTCGGGCGATTCAAGCGACGGTGATGCTTCGTGACAATGCTCGGTGATCGTCAGCAACTTTCATATATCGCAGCGCAGGCGGCAGACGCACGGCTGAACCTCGAACTTGAGACCGAGGGCATGACGCTGAACATCGGCCCACAACATCCGGCGACGCACGGAACTCTGCGGATTATTGCCCGTCTGGATGGCGAACAAGTTGTTTGGGCTGAACCTGCGTGCGGATACATGCACCGCGGTTATGAAAAACTCGCCGAAGTGCGAACATTTCCACAAGTTACGACCCTTGTCAATCGCATTGACTGGCTCGGAAGTTTTGCCAACGAAGTACCGTTCATCTTGGCCGCAGAAAAGTTGATGGGTGTTGAAGCACCAACTCGTGCGCAATACATTCGCACGATTTTGTTCGAACTTTCACGTATCGCCAACGTCTCGTTATTTTTGGGTGATCTTGGCGTGCAACTCGGAGCAATTACGCCGGTGTTTCTTGCATTCCGTGATCGTGAATATGTTTTGAATCTGATCGAGTCGGCAACTGGTGGTCGCTTTCATCCGAACTTTGACCGCATCGGTGGATTAAAAGATGATTTACCCGCTGGATGGATCGACGAAACTCGTGCTGTGATGAAAAAACTTCGCGGTTTCTGCGATCAGATCGAAGATTTGCTGTTTGGCAACGAAATCTTTCAGTCCAGAACTCGAGGCATCGGTGTGATTCCACGAGATGTTGCTCTGCAGTACGGTCTCTCTGGCGCCAACTTACGAGCCAGCGGCGTGGATTGGGACTTGCGTCGTGATCAGTCGTTGCCGATGATGTGGAACAAGGCCGACTGGAAAGTTTGGACGCATCCTGACGGCGACAGTTTCGCGCGATGCTGGATTCGTCTGCAAGAAACTCGTGAGTCGACAAAAATTGTCGACCAACTCTTGGGTTCGATTCCTGCCGGGCCGGTTATGGCCAAAGTGCCGAAGATCATCAAGGTTCCCGAAGGTGAAGCCTGGGTTTCAACTGAGAATCCACTCGGTGAAATGGGCTACTACGTAGTTTCGCGTGGCGACCTTGGACCGTTCAGGGTCAAGATTCGTTCGGCAAGTTTCAACAATATTTCAATTACACCGTGGTTGTTGCGCGGCGTATATGTGCCGGACATCGTGACAATTTTGGCTTCTCTTTATTTCATTCTTGGAGACATTGATCGATGAGCCCATTGCTCGCTGAGATTCCATATTGGGGAGAGTCATTGTTTCGGGTGTTGGGTGGGCTAGTTGCCGTGCTACTGCCGGCAGGAACGATCGTTTATGTGTTTTTGTTCAAGATGATGTCGTTTATGCAGAGTCGACTTGGTCCGATGGAAGCCGGTCCTTATGGCTCAATGCAACTTTTCGCCGAGGTTGGAAAGTGGTTGCAGAAGGAAGACATTGTGCCCGAGCGTGCCGACGCACGAATTTTCAAGATGGCGCCGATAATTGTTTTGCTCAGCACTTTCTTGCTCGTCGTGGTTGTGCCGTTTGGCCCAGATGCTTTGTTCACCGATTTGGAAACGGGCATCTTCTATGCGCTTGCGGTTTCTTCGGTCTCTGTTCTCGGAATTTTGATTGCCGGTTGGTCGAGTGCGAATAAATATTCACTATTGGGTGGTTTGCGTGCAGCCGGTCAATTGATCGCCTACGAGTTGCCGATGGTTCTGGCCGTTATGGGTGTTGTGATTCAGGCCGGCACGATGAATCTGCAAAAGATTGTTGTTGCGCAAAACTCTGGGTCGATGTTCGGCATTGATGCTGTTGGTCATCCATACCTAATCAGTCAGTTCGTTGGATTCGTAATTTTTATGATCGCAATTCAAGCCGAATTGACTCAGGCTCCGTTTGACATGCCGATCGCAGAAAGCGAACTCGTCTCTGGCTACATGACCGAGTATTCAGGTTTTCGTTTTTTGATTTTCTTTATCGGAGAATTCGCCACCGCGGGTGTGTTTGCGATGATCGCATCCGTGTTGTTCCTCGGGGGTTGGGGTGTGCCGTTCTCGTGGTTCGGTTGGACATCAATAGATGAAGTCGACAACTGGATGAATTTTGCCGGACCATTGATTATGTTCACCAAGATGATGCTGATCGTGTTCATCATCATGTGGATTCGATTTAGTTATCCGCGTCTTCGTGAAGACCAGTTGCAACGGTTTGCCTGGAAGGGCCTGATACCAGTTGCTTTGGCCAACATCATGGTTACCTCAATATTAAAGGTGGTGTTCTAGTGCCAAAAGTGCCTGGGTTGGTAAAAGGTCTCGGCGTAACGCTCGGTACTTTGTTCAACACGGCGACGAAGGGGGCGAACACCGTCCAGTATCCGCACGAGAAAGAAACCCCACCGATTCGCTCGCGTGGGGTGATCGCGTTGCATCAAGACAACTGCACCTCATGTATGTTGTGTTCACGATCGTGCCCCGATTGGTGCATTTACATCGAAGCGCACAAAGAACTTGCACCGCCGCGCCGCGAAGGTGGTAAGCCGCGTCAAGTCAACCTGCTGGATCGTTTCGACATCGACTACGCGTTGTGCATGTACTGCGGCATCTGCGTCGAGGTTTGTCCGTTTGATGCTCTTTTCTGGAGCCCCGAATATGAATACTCCGAGCCCAACATTGCCGATTTGTTGCACGATAAAACGAAACTCAGCGAGTGGATGGAAACCGTCCCCGAAGCTCCGGCTCTCGAGACCGGCGCCGACAAGAAGAAGAAATAATAGAAGGATCAGCGCAGTCGTGATCGCACAAAATATAGGTTTTTGGATAATCGCAGTGCTGATGATCGTGGCTGCTTTGCGAGTTGTAACGACCAACAATGTTGTGCACGCCGCACTTTGGCTGGTCGTGGTTTTGGCTGGTGCTGCTGGTCAGTACATCTTGTTGGCTGCCGAGTTCGTCGCGATCACTCAAGTACTCGTATATATAGGTGCGGTGATGGTGCTGTTTCTTTTCGGAACGATGCTGACTCGCGCGCGTATCGGCGCCGAATCAGATCTCAACAACTCATATAAAAAACTCGGCATACCGGTCGGTCTGATAATGCTTGTCGCGATGGGTCTTGCCCTGACCAGGTCGTTCGGCGCCGAGAAATTGCCTGACTCAGCCAAAGTTGTTTCGACTCAAGAAGTCTCGGATCAGATTTTCGGCCCTTACTTGCTGCCGTTTTGGGCGCTTTCGTTCGTGTTGCTGGCTGCGGTTATTGGCGCAATAGTTCTGGCAAGAAAGGACTGATCTGATGTACGTCAATCAGTTCTTGTTCTTGGCTTCCGTGCTGTTTTGCATTGGCGTCTACGGCGTAATCGCGCGCAAAAATGCAGTCTTGATTTTGATGTCGATCGAGTTGATCTTGAATTCGGTGAATATCAACCTGCTGACATTCGCGCTGCGCAATGGTTCAACCGATGGCCACACTTTTGCGCTTTATATCATCGCGGTCGCGGCCGCCGAAGTGGGTGTCGGTCTTGGTCTGGTCTTGCTCGTTTATCGAAACAAGAAAACGATTTCGGTTGACGACTTGTCGGAGATGCGCGGATGAACTTGTTTGCCAAAGAATCTGAAGTTCTCGCACCACTGGCAACTGGCTGGTTTCTTGAGCACGCTTGGCTGATTCCGGTTGTGCCGGCGATTGCTTTCGCCTTGATTATTTTGATCGGCAAGCGTCTGCCGATGAAAGGCAGTGAACTCGGTGTTTTGTCGATGGTCGCCTCGCTCGTGTTGTCGGCTGGCGCCGCCTATCAGTGGATTCAGCGCGTCAACAGTGCGGCAGAAGAACAATTTGTAACTCCGGTCATCAAGTCGTGGTCGTGGTGGCAGAGTGGCGGTCTTGATTTTGGCATCGGCCAGCACATTGACGGTCTTTCGATCGTCGTGCTTTTTGTCGTTGCATTTATCTCGACGCTCGTGCAGATTTATTCGCTCGAATATTTGCGCGGCGATCGTCGCTACACGCACTTTTTCGCGGCGCTGACTTTGTTCTCAGGTGGCATGTTGGCGATGGTGTTGGCCGACAACATGATTTTGTTTTTGCTCGGCTGGGAAATCATGGGTTTGTGCAGCTTCTTGTTGATTGGTCACTGGTGGGAAGAAGACGCCAACAGTCGTGCGGCACTCAAAGCGTTTTTTACAGTTCGCGTCGGCGACATTGGTCTCTTGGTCGGCATCAGCATGCTTTATTTTTCTGCCAACGAATGGACCCAAGAAAATTTAGGAGTCTCTGGGTTTTCAATTCGTGGTATTTCAGCGTGGGCTTTATCGGGTGAACCAAACAGCACTGTGATCATGATTGCGGCGATTGCGTTGTTTATCGCCAGCATCGGTAAGAGCGGTCAGTTTCCGCTACACACTTGGTTGCCGGATGCAATGGCTGGTCCAACCCCGGTAAGTTCTCTGTTGCACTCGTCGACGATGGTTGTCGCGGGTGTGTTTTTGGTGGCGCGGTTGTATCCAGTTTTCTTTGTCGGGCTCGACATTCTTGGCAGCGGCGGCAATCTGATAATGATCATCGGTGGGATCACGATTGTCATTTCGGCGGCGCTTGCGTTCGTGCAAAACGACATCAAGCGCGTGCTTGCTTACTCGACGGTCTCGCAGTTGGGATACATGATGCTCGGTCTCGGAGCCGGAGCGTGGCTGCCGGCTGTATTCCATATTTTTACCCACGCATTTTTTAAAGCCTGTTTGTTCTTGGGTGCTGGTTCAATCAGCCACAGTGCATCGCATCATTCGTTCGACATGAAGCGTGATATGGGTGGTTTGCGCAAAGTCATGCCAATTACGTTTGCGACTTGGATTATTTCGACCCTTGCCCTGTGCGGCGTGTTTCCATTCTCGGGCTTTTTCTCGAAAGATGAAATCATCGACAATGTCGGAAACAACGGTTATAACACGTTCATGATCATTGGTCTTTTGGGTGCGTTCATGACTGCGGCATATATGACGCGTGCGACATATCTAACTTTCTTTGGTGAACCGCGTGGCGCCTCTGCTGGTCACGCGACGCACGATGCTCATGATGCTCACGCGACACACGATGCACACGCAATAAATGACTTGCACGGCCCGCACGAATCAGGTCTGTTGATTACTGTGCCGCTAATGATTTTGTCGGTGCTGGCACTCGGCTCGGGCTTTTTGAACGCCACACCATTTGGCGAGAGTTGGGAGCGAATGAAACTTTGGGTTGAGCCACGCGCGATTGAAGTTGTTGTAGACGCCCCCTCTGGTGGACCTGGCGAATCGTTAATCGTTAACTTGCCAAGCGCCGAAGAATCACACTCAAAATCTGTGTGCGGTTCAGCCACACCAGAAACGGGCGTTTGCTACGCACCGCAACTGCAACATGCAAAGTTTAAGTGGTCAAAGGCGATGATCTCAATGGCCATCGTATTTTTGGGCATTGCAATTTCATGGATAATGAGTTTGCTTTTGTTCACCAAACGCGACCCACGCCTTGTTGGTTTGACTCAGCGTGTCAAGGTGCTCGGGCTCGGGCACAACTTTTTGGTCAAAAAATATTACCTAGATCATCTCTACGAAAAAGTAATCGTGCACAGCGTCGCTCATCCGATTTCGCGCGCGGCATATTGGTTCAACCAAAATATTTTGGACGGCATTTTGCATGGTTTTGCCAAGTCAACGCGAACAATTTCAGACTGGGTCTACAAGAACGTCGACCAAAGAGTTGTCGATTCGACCGTGAACAACTCGGCAACTTTCACCAAGTCTGTCGGCACCGCCGCCCAACCAACCCAGTCGGGCAAGGTCAGCCAGTATGGCGCACTGTTGTTTAGCGCAGCAGCAATTGCGGCGCTCGTCCTTGTAATCATCAATACATGAACATTCGTCAAAAAGGGAGATAATTAATCATGAACATGCTGCAGGAGAACAACTGGTTGCTGAGTGTTGGCACGTTCCTGCCGATGTTCGGCGTCGTCGTGCTGATGCTGATGCCAAAGGCTCAAGACCAAGCTGTCAAAAATGTTGCGTTAATCACCTCAATTGCGACCCTTGCCGTGGGTATATACACGGCATTTAAATTCGATTTTGATCAGGCTGAAAAATTGCAGTTTGTCGCCGACGCCCAATGGATTTCGGTGATCAAGAGTTCGTATTTGATCGGCGTGGATGGCATCAGCCTTCCACTCTATTTGTTGAGCATGATCATAACTTTGCTCGTCGTGATTTATTCGCTTGATCATGTGCCGAACCCAGGCAAACCCAAGGCGTTTTTCGCATTGCTACTCGTATTGCAGACCGGCATGGCCGGAACATTCATCGCCCAAGATTTGATCTTGTTCTTCGTTTTCTTCGAACTCGTGCTGTTGCCGATGTTCTTCTTGATCGGCGTGTGGGGTGGCGAGCAGCGTCAATATGCATCGATCAAATTCTTCCTTTACACAATGTTTGGTTCAGCATTGATGCTGGTGGCATTCTTGGCGTTGTTCTTTAAAACTGGTGCCGAGAGTTTCAGCATTCCGTATCTAATTGAAAATGGCGGGAGTATCGCCAAAAATGTTCAGATCTGGATCTTCGCCGGAATGTTCGTCGGGTTCGCAGTGAAAGTGCCAATGTTTCCATTTCACACTTGGTTGCCAGACGCACACACGCAAGCACCAACTCAAGGCTCGGTAATTTTGGCGGCAATTTTGCTCAAACTCGGCACCTATGGTTTCGTACGAATCGCTTTGCCGGTCTTGCCAGACGCCGCACGTGAGTGGGCGCCGTACATCGGTGGTCTGGCTGTGATCGGCATTATTTATGGCGCACTCGGTTGTCTCGCACAAACCGACATGAAGCGCTTGATCGCTTTTTCATCTGTTGCGCACATGGGTTTTGTGATGCTCGGCATTTCAACTCTGACAAGTTTCGGTGTCAACGCAGCGATGTTCGGCATGGTGGCGCACGGGTTGATCACCGGCATGTTGTTCTTCATTGCCGGCAGCGTCAAAGAGCGTTATCACACTCTTGAGATTTCAAAACTTGGCGGCATGCTCACGACGATGCCACGTCTGGGTTGGATCTTTGGTTTTTGTGCGATGGCTTCGCTTGGATTGCCAGGCTTGGCAGGTTTCTGGGGCGAGTTCCCGGCAATTCTTTCGGCATACAACCCGGCAGAAGGCCTTAATCAAACTGTGTTCAGAGTGTTCATGGTGATTGCTGCGCTCGGTACCGTGCTGGCTGCCGGATATTTGTTGTGGATGTTTCAACGCATCGCTTTTGGTACGGCAAAAGACAGCTCAAGTCACGGGCATTCAAGCAGCGACGAATTGCACGATGTAACAACCTTCGAGTGGATCGCCTGGACGCCATTGTTGCTCGGCATTCTTGTACTCGGTATCTTGCCGAACTTGTTGTTCAGCGTGCTTGACCCCGCAGTGCAAGCAACATTGAGCGTCTTCGGGGGATAAGTTGCAGCATCTGAACATCCTCGCTGCGCAATGGGTTGCGCCGACGATCGATTATTTCGGTCTCGCCCCAGAACTAGTGCTGGCCGGCGGTTTGTGCATCGTGTTGCTTGTTGATTTGTTTATTGACGAACGCAAAAAGTGGCTGCTCTCAGTTATCTCATCGTTCACTTTGCTCGCGGCAATGGTGCCCGTGCTGATGCTGGGACTATCTGAAACTTCGGTGCGATCAATGTTCGACGGAAGATATGTCGTCGACAACTTCAGCCTCGTGGTCAAGTCATTGTTCTTATTGGCTGGCTATGTGGTTGTCTTGCTGTCAAGTTCGCACATCGAGCAGGGCGAATATTGGCGCGGTGAGTATTGGTTTTTGTTGCTGACGAGTTTGCTCGGTATGTTGATGATGGCGTCGTCGCGCGATCTTGTGAGTATCTTCGTGGCACTCGAGTTCTTGTCGATACCGGCATACATGTTGGCAGCGTGGCGCAAACGCGACCCAAAAAGCAACGAGGCTGGCGTCAAATATTTTATGCTCGGTGTTTTTGCCTCTGCAGTGATGCTTTACGGCATGTCGTTGATGTACGGTGTTGCAAACTCGACTCTGTTGACCGACATCGGCGCCAAGGTCGCCGCGACGGGCGAGTTCTCGGCGGTTCATGCATTGGCAGTGGTGTTTGTCATCGTTGGTTTCGCGTTCAAAGTTTCGGCCGTTCCGTTTCATACATGGGCACCAGACACCTACGAAGGTGCGCCAACACCGGTCACGGCATTTTTATCGGTTGCGTCAAAAGCAGCCGGCTTTGTTGCACTGGTGGTTTTGTTGTACACGGCGTTTCCCCTTGCACAAGATGTCTGGCAGCCGCTCATCTGGGTGCTGTCAGCGTTGACAATGACAGTTGGCAATGTGTTGGCACTCAAGCAACACAACATCGTGCGGATGATCGCTTATTCGTCGATTAGTCAAGGCGGTTTCGTGTTGATGCCGTTGGCGGTCGCCGGTCTTGTCGGGTCGGGAAGCACCGCACTTCGAGCAGTCGTGTTGTACATGATCGTTTATGCCGCAACCAACCTTGGAGTTTTCGCAATCATTCTTGCGGTCTCAAACAAAACTCGCAGCGGCGAGATTTCTAGTTATGGCGGCCTATTTTCGTATGCCCCGACGCTGGGGGTATTGATGACTATCTTCTTGGCGTCCTTGGCCGGCATCCCACCACTTGGTGGATGGATCGCGAAGTTTGTTGCTTTCCAATCGTTGATTCAGTCGCAGTCGAATTGGGGTTACGCGTTGGCGCTTGTCGGCGCGGTCAACTCAGTGATTGCTTTTGGCTACTACGGCAACGTGATGCGCGAAATTTGGATGCGACCAGTGCCCGATGGCGACGTCACCACAATTTCTGTACCAGGCAGTTTGCGTTTGGCGCTCGCGATTACCGCAGGAGCAACTCTGTTGTTTGGCGTTCTGCCCGGCGTCGGTTTGCATTTCGCTGATTTGGCTGAAATCGCCGGTGCAATCACTAGATAAACAAATATCCGCCGCGATTGCTGCGGCTGGTGGTGCAATCTCGTTCGAAGAGTTCATGGCGTTGGCTTTGTATTCGCCGAATGGTTTTTACACGACCGTCGGTCAGGCAGGGCGACGCGGCGACTTCATCACCTCGCCCGAAGTTGGACCGTTGTTCGGTGCCGTGGTTGCCCAGGCGATTGATGCACAATGGCAAAAACTTGGTCGCCCAGAAAAATTTTTGGTCGTTGAAGCAGGTGCGGGACCAGGCACTCTGGCTCGAAGCATTCTTGGCGCCGAACTCGGTTGTCGAGACGCGCTGTCATATGTTGCGGTCGAAGTTTCAGCAGTGCAGCGCTCGCAGCATTCGTCGGATGTGGTCTCGCAACAAACTATGCCCGATGAGTCGATCGTTGGTGTGATTATTGCCAACGAGTTGTTGGATAATTTGCCGTTTCGGTTGTTTGTATTCGACGGTCTTTGGCAGGAAGCATTCGTCGCCGAGCAGAACGAAACTTTTGTCGAGGTTTTGCGGCGAGTCGAGGATATTCCTGCGTGGTTACCGCAACTTGCCCAGCATGGCGCGCGAGTATCCATTCAGCGTCGTGCATCGCAATGGTTGGAGAGTTCGTTGAATCTATTGCAACGGGGTTCGGTGCTGGTGTTCGACTATTGCCTGACTTCTGCAGATGCGATCAACCGACCTTGGCGCGAGTGGCTGCGCACCTATCGACAGCACGAAGTCGGCGAGCATTATTTACGTCGGCCCGGCTCGCAGGACATCACCAGTCATGTGATGGTCGACCAACTTCAATTGGTTCGTCAGCCCGATCAAGTTTCGTTGCAATCAGATTGGCTAGTCCGCAACGGCATCAACGAATTGGTAGAACTCGGCAAGAATTATTGGCAGGCAAATGCAGCCAAGCCCGATGTTAAAGCGATGAAAATGCGCAGTCGAGTCAGCGAATCTGAGGCGCTGTGTGACCCCGCTGGACTCGGAAATTTCAAAGTACTCGAATGGCATAAACACTGAATTCCATAACCTCAAATAAACTCACCTACTCTAGAGATATAGATACAGAAAAGTTCGAGAATTAAATGACTGAGCAGGCTCCAGAAATTTCGATTTGTATCCCCACTTTTAATGGTGAGAAGTTCATCGCCCAGACGATTCAGAGCGTTTTGGATCAAACTTTTTCCAATTTTGAAATCATTATTTCTGACGATGGTTCGACCGACCGAACTCTAGAGATTGTTCGGTCATTTAACGACCCAAGAATTTCACGGATCGATGCGTTGCCCAAAGTTGGTGCTGAAGACAACTGGAACAACTCGGTTGCCAATGCACGGGCAGATTTGATCAAGTTGGTTTGTCAAGATGATTTGATTTACTCGCAGTGCCTAGATACGGAGTTCAGGGCGATGACGGCCCCCGAAAACCAAGATGTGGCATTTTGCTTTAGTTTGCGTGATTTTCTAACCCCGAATTCTCGCCGAATCAAAGGTGCAAGGGTTCGGAGAACTAATTCAGCCAAGTACACCAGACAAATGTTGCTTAAAAAAATTGTTCGGAGTGGCGGCAACTCAATTGGCGAACCGATGGCGGTCTTGTTTAGAAAGAGTGCATTTAAACAGGCCGGTGATTTTCGTGGCGACTATGTAATTGATCTGGAGATGTGGTCAAGACTGGTGAATCACGGTTCGGCGTTGTTCATTGCAGAGAGACTCTCGGCTTTTCGAATCAGCGAAACTTCATGGACATCCAATCTGACCAAATCCCAGTTCAGCACGGTGAATATCCTGAGCAAGAAAATTGCTCGCGAGAACCCGAAACTGGTTACTCGCACTGATTTGATTCGAGGTCAATTGATTGGCGCGCTTAGGGTGCCGGTGCGACAACTTGGTTCAAAGTTAATTTTGTTCAGGGACCAGTTTTTCGGGTCGGCTCGTTAGCCAAGCACCCAAAATTACGATCAGCATTCCCAGAATCGAGAGCAGCAGGATCTTCTCGTTATTAAAAGCAACACCGAGAAAAGTACCAACGATTGGCGTGAAGTAAGTCGGAATCATCGCTCGAATTGTTCCGGTGCGCTTCAACAGCATGCCGAACAGCAAAAATGCGATGCCCGAGCCGAGGGCTCCGAGAATAACAGTTGATCCGAGCAGGCTCAGCGTGAAAGTTGTCGAGTGCAACGCGACAAGACCGATCGGCGCAGAAATCAGGGTTGAGATAGCGACAACGTGCAACATCAACGAAGCAGGCGAGTAAATCACCTGTAGTGGTCGTGCAATATTCAGACCCACGGCGTAGCAGAGAAGTGCGATTACCAAATAGATGATGCCTTTTAAGTCTGCAGAACTTTCGTCGATGATTGAGGGTACGGCAATCAATACGATGCCGATAAAGCCAACGACCACGGCGATGCCGCGTTGAATCGACGGGGCTTTGCGAACCCAGATTGCCGTGACCACTGCGACGACAACTGGCAACGCACCATTCATCATTCCGGCGATACTGCTCGCCACAGTTCTTTCGGCGAGTGGAAATAAAAAGAATGGCATTGCCATCCATATCAAACCCAGAATGAAAAGTCGCGCGTGATGCTCGCGGGCGATTTTCTCTCGCGACCCAGGCACGAAAAATAGCGCGACCATGCCGAAAAAAGATCGACCAAAAGGCACGAAACTAGTTGGTGCATCGCGGATGATGATGTCAATCAACAGAAACGACGAACCCCAGGTCAACGCCATGCCGAGGGCCAATAGCCACTCAAACAAACCAAATTGTAAGTTGGTGTCGGTGCTGGTCGTGCTGGCGACGCCTGGTGGATTTGACGAATGTGAGTTTTCCATTGAGATTTACTATTCTCGCCGATGTGCACTTAAATCGGTGGTTCTAAAGTGAGGGACAGATGGTAGACGAAGTTCACGCGATCGACGCACTGTCATACGAGCAAAGAACGTTTCCACCGTCGACAGAATTCAAAGCCAACGCCATCGTCTCGGACCAGAGTTTGTATCTCGAAGGCGAGCGTGACTTTGAGGCATATTGGGCACGGCATGCGCGCGAGTTGATCTCATGGGCACAACCGTTCACAAAGACGCTCGAATGGGATCTTCCTTACGCCGAGTGGTTTAGTGACGGAACACTTAATGTTTCGTATAACTGCCTTGACCGTCAAGTTCTTGCTGGTCGTGGCGACAAAGTTGCGTTCTACTGGGAGGGCGAACCAGGCGACTCACGAGTGATTACATATTCGCAATTGCTAGATGAAGTTCAACGTTTCGCAAACGTCTTAAAAAATCTCGGCATCAAAAAAGGTGACAGGGTAAATATTTATTTGCCGATGATCCCTGAAGCGGCAGTGGCGATGTTGGCTTGCGCACGAATTGGGGCGGCGCACAGCGTCGTATTTGGTGGCTTCTCGTCGCAGTCTTTGTCGGATCGGATCAATGATGCCGAGGCCAAACTTTTGATTACCGCAGATGGTGGCTGGCGCCGCGGTGAGGTTTTTCCGCTCAAATCTCAGGCCGACGAGGCGTTGAAGTCGACGACGACGATTGAGCACGTCGTTGTCGTGAAGCGTGGCAACAACGAAATCTCAATGACGCCGGGTCGGGATGTTTGGTACCACGAAGCGATAGCCGAGGCTGATGCCGTTTGTGATGCCGAACCAATGGAAGCTGAGCATTTGTTGTTTTTGCTGTATACATCCGGCACAACCGGCAAACCCAAGGGCATCATGCACACGACCGCCGGTTATCTGACTCACGTCACCACGACTTTCAAATATGCATTTGACCACAAGCCAGATACGGATATTTTTTGGTGCACAGCCGACGTGGGTTGGGTGACTGGGCACAGTTACATCGTGTACGGGCCGCTGGCTAATGGCGCAACACAAATTATGTACGAGGGCGTGCCGAACTTCCCCGCCAACGACCGAATTTGGCAAATAATCGAAAAATATAAGGCGACAATTTTCTATACGGCGCCAACGGCGATTCGAACCTACATGAAGTGGGGTGCTCAAGAACTGGCGAAACATGATTTGAGTTCGTTGCGTTTGATCGGCACCGTGGGCGAACCGATTAATCCAGAGGCATGGATTTGGTACAACGAAAATGTTGGTGGCTCGCGATGCCCGATAATCGATACTTGGTGGCAAACCGAAACCGGCGGAATGATGATCACTCCGTTACCTGGGGTCACGGTTACGAAACCAGGCTCGGCGACATTTCCGTTGCCGGGTATTGGTGCCGAACTTGTGGACGAGCAAGGCAATCAAGTTTTGTCAGGCGGTGGCTATCTAACGCTCACCACGCCATGGCCAGGTATGTTGCGGGGTATTTGGGGTGATCAAAAGCGTTATCGCGAAACTTATTGGAGCAGATTTCCTGGTCGATACTTTGCCGGTGACGGCGCAAAACTCGACAGCGACGGCTATTTGTGGTTGTTGGGTCGAGTTGATGATGTGATGAACGTGTCGGGGCATCGCATCTCGACCACAGAAGTTGAGTCGGCGCTGGTCTCGCACCCGAGTGTGGCCGAGGCGGCGGTTGTCGGCGCGAACGATGCAATGACTGGTCAGGCGATTATCGCCTATGTGACTTTGCGCAGCGGGCTTGAGGTCGACGAAAAAGTTCTACGCGAGCATGTTGCAAAAGAAATTGGTCCGATTGCCAAGCCGAAAATGATTTTTTTCACGCCCGACCTGCCCAAGACACGAAGTGGCAAGATTATGCGTCGGTTATTGCGAGACGTCGCCGAGGGTCGCAACATTGGCGACACGACGACCCTTGCCGATGCATCTGTGGTCAGCGAATTGCAAAGACGGGCGAGTGAGACACCGACAGAAGACTAAATATTTAAGTCGTGTTAGTCGCGGAAATTAATAAATTGCAACGGCAAATCTAAATTCGCTGCGCGCAACATCGCAATGGTCTGCTGCAAGTCGTCACGTTTTTTGCCGCTGACCCTGAGTTGATCGCCTTGTGTCTGACCACCGACGCCTTTTGGTCCTTTATCTTTAATTAGTTTGTTGATCTCGCGTGCTTTGTCGGCTGGTACACCAACTTTGATCGTCACGATTTGGCGCACACTTTCACCTGTCGCTTGCTCGATTTTGCCCCAGTCCAAACTCTTCAAAGAGATATTTCGTTTTACGAAGCGCTCTTCAAGCAGAACTTTGAGCGCACGCAGTCGGTCTTCACTCGAAGTTCGTAAGGTCAAGACGAGATCTTTCTGTTCAATTTCCGAATTCGTGTCTTTGAAGTCGTAGCGATTAGCAAGTTCGCGCTGGGCTTGGTCAATGGCGTTGCGCAATTCTTGGCGGTCGACTTCGGATACAACATCAAAACTTGGCATGGGGAAACGATACCCAAAAGAGATAGCGTGTCGGCGTCAGAAGATGTGGGGTCGGTACCCAAGCGGCCAAAGGGAGCA
>CAMDEC010000007.1 GCA_945893395.1 Bifidobacterium breve | reverse complement strand
TCGGACGCACAGCAAGCATCGGCTCTTCTTGTGCGCATACATCTTGCGCCTTCCAACAGCGCGTGCGAAAACGACATCCTGACGGCGGGTTAACTGGTGACGGCACATCACCTTCGAGCATTATCCGATTTCTTGTGCGCTCGGTCTTCGGGTCAGGCAGTGGCACAGCGGACAACAATGCCTTCGTATACGGATGTGTCGGATTCGCGTACACGGCTTCTTGGTCACCGATTTCGACGATCTTTCCTAGATACATCACCGCCACACGGTCAGCAATATGACGCACAACTGACAAGTCGTGCGCAATAAAGACATAGCTCATGCCGAGTCTTGATTGCAGATCTTCAAAAAGGTTTACAACACCAGCTTGAATACTCACATCTAACGCCGAGACTGGTTCGTCCAAAACGATCAGCGCCGGGTTCAGGGCAAGAGCCCGAGCGACACCAATTCGTTGACGCTGACCCCCCGAAAACTCATGCGGAAATCGCTGTGCGTGATCAGCCGAAAGGCCGACCAACTCGAGCAGCTCTAGAACCTTGTCAGCGTGGTCGCCTGGCACACCCTGCACGATCAGCGGTTCAGAAATAGACGCACCTACAGTCATCTTTGGGTCAAGCGATGCGAACGGATCTTGAAAAACGATCTGCATTTTTCGTCGCAGCGCCCGCATCTCTTCGAATTTCAGCGAGCCCAGTTCTTGGCCCTCGAATTCAACGCTGCCAGACGTCGGCTCAATCAATCGCAAAATACAGCGACCAACTGTTGTTTTTCCAGAACCAGACTCGCCCACCAAACCCAGTGTCTGACCTTTAGCAACGGAGAATGAAACATTCGTGACCGCTTGGACAGTCCGCTTTCGACGCCGCGCGCCTTTGTCGACACGCAGTTCAAAATTCTTGACGAGGTTCGTCACCTTCAACAATTCAGAACTCATGTCAAAATCACGGCCTTTGGCAATTCTTTTGCCCGAATACACGCAGTCTGCAAATCGCCATAACTGACGAGACTCGGCAGTTCACTTTTGCAAACATCGGTGGCGAACTCACACCGTGGGTGAAACGCGCAACCCTTTGGTGGGTTAACCATATTCGGCGGAAACCCCGTGATCGGCTTCAATCGCTGCTTGCCAGGTCGCGGCAGCGACGCCAATAATCCGCGCGTATATGGGTGACTCGGATGGTCAAAGAGGTTGTCGATTGTGCCCTGCTCAACATTGCGCCCCGCATACATAACATTGACCCGATCCGCGACACGAGCAATCACGCCAAGATCATGCGTAATCAATACGACAGCCGTACCGAAGCGCTCTTGCACCCGTTCAATAACTTCGAGAATTTGGGCCTGCACTGTCACGTCGAGCGCCGTCGTTGGTTCATCAGCGATCAACACCTTCGGGTTATTTGCGATCGCAATTGCGATCACCACGCGTTGCCGCATGCCACCAGAGAATTCGTGTGGATACTGTCGTGCGCGATCGCTAGGTTGCGGAATGCCTACGATGTCGAGCAGTTCAATCGCACGCTTGTCGGCATCACGAGACGACAGACTTTGATGCGATCGCAACATTTCAGAAATCTGATTGCCGATTCGATGCACCGGATTTAGTGCGGACAGCGGATCTTGAAAAATCATCGACAACAATCGTCCCCGCACAGAACGCATCTGTTTAGCCGAAGCACCGATCAACTGTTCGCCCGCCAACAAGACCGAACCAGTAACTCGCGCACGGGCCGGCAGCAATCCCATTGTCGCCAAGAAACTCACAGACTTTCCCGAGCCAGATTCGCCTACGACGCCGAGAAGCTCACCCGCTTCAACGTCGAGATCGATGCCACGCACTGCCTCAAGGGGCCCCGAGGGCGTATCAAAAGTGACATGCAAATCGCGTATCTCTAAAACTTTTTCAGCCATCACACGCCCCGATCAAGACGCGGGTCAGTTGCATCACGCAACGCATCGCCAATGAAATTGATGCTCAGAGCAATAATGATCAACATAAAGCACGGAAACACTGCCAGCCACCAAAAGCCAGTTTGTACCGCCCCTTTGGCTGCACCAACCAAAATGCCGAGTGATGTAGCGCCGTCTCCCGCCTGAGGTCCATAACCAAAAAATGCAAGCGTTGACTCGCCGATGATTGCACCAACTACAGAAAAAGTAAGCGCGACCATGATCGGACCAACTGAATTAGGCAACAAATGTCGAGCGATAATGTACCGCCTTGAAGCACCCACGGCTCGGGCCGCTTCGACGAACTCTCGCTCTTTAAGCGACAGAACTTGACCGCGCACAATTCGAGCGACACCCATCCAGCCGAAGATGCTGAACAAAACAATAATGAAACGAACAGAGTTCATTTCGCCAGTTAGAGGTTTAAGCCAAGGCAACCCACCAAGAACATTTCGTACCACTAACAAAGTCACCAAGAATGGGAAAGCCAAGAACAGGTCTGTGACACGCATCAGGATGTCGTCAAATTTGCCACCACGAAAACCTGCAACTGCTCCGACTAGCGCGCCAAGGGTTACAGAAATTAGTGCGCTCGCCAGCCCAATCAAAAGTGAGACACGAACACCGTAAATCAAACGACTGTAAAGATCACGGCCGATGTCATCTGTGCCGAGCCAAGCGTTGCTGCGGGGCGAAAGAAACGAATTCGGTGGTGCCTGCACAGATTGATTGACTCCGTATCGCGCCGTGAATGGTGCCAAAATTACAAATAATGCCAAAATTCCGATGATGATGCAACTAACCACGGCGGCTTTGTGCGAGACGAACCGTCGAAATGCCATCTGTCGCGGCGACAATACTTTTTTATTTTGATTACTCAAGGCGGATCCTTGGGTCAAGCCAGGCATATGAAATGTCTGCAATCAAATTGAACAGCAGGATCGACGCAACAATTACAACCATCCATGGCATCAATAGCGGAAAGTCACCATCACCAAACGACTTCAAAAAATAGAGCCCCATGCCAGGGTAGGCGAAGATATTTTCCGTGATGATCAACCCGCCGACGATAGAGCCGACATCTAGCGCAGCAATAGTCACAACCGGTATCAGCGCGTTGCGCATCCCGTGTTTAATCAATATGCGGCGTTCACTAATGCCCTTTGAGCGTGCGGTGCGCATGTAATCAGAATTCATCACATCAAGGAGTGACGAACGCATGTAGCGGCTATACGTCGCAATAATCTGGATCGCCACGATAATTGTCGGAAGAGCCATGAACTTGAGCATTAAGAACAAGTCGAAACCAGAGTGCCCTGCTGGGTAGACACCTGAAGTCGGAAACAAACTTTCTCCAAACCATCGCTGCCAATAAACCGCAAATAAAAGCTGCAATAAAATCGCACTAATAAACGGCGGAATCGAAATGCCAACGAAAGCACTCGTATTTATAAAGACATCACGCCTGCCGCCTGGGCGCAACGCAGCCAGCACGCCGGCGATCAATCCAAAGAAAATTCCCACGACCGTAGCGGCAGTGCCAAGACGTAAAGTATTGGCCATCGCATCCTTGAGCGCGGGCCAAACTTCGCGACGCCCCTTGATGCTCGGTGCCCACTCGCCAGTTATGAAATTCTTTAACCACTTAAAGTAACCCTGTACAAAATTTGGATCCAACCCGTTTATGTCGATGTATTGCTGAATTTTGGCGCGACTTGCGCGCGGGTTCACCCGTTTATAGCTCTCAACAGGGTCTGTACCAATTCGCAGGGCAAGATAGACCAAGAAAGTAACCAGCAGCAGCGTGGGTACAGACCACGCCAGGCGTCGGAGAATGTAGCGGAGCATCGCCTACAGTCTGCCTAACTCGCTTAAAAAAATCAGAACTTCCACCTCAAATGTCACCTTAAAACAAAGGTGCGTCGACCCAGATTCAACTGAGCCGACGCACCTTCTTTGAATTAACTCAAGTTACGAGCGATTAGCCCTTGACTACAACCGTTGCCTCACCAGCAAGCAGGTTAGTCATCACGTACTTACCATCATTGGTAGTTGCGTAAGCACCTGGCATTACCTGGAATGCAGTTGTCCAAACCATCCACGAAGAGTTTGCACACTCAGTGATTGGGTTGAGACACTCTGGCCATTGCTCGGCACCGAGCACAATTTGTCCATCACCGTCAAGATCTTCCCATAGGTGAATGTTGTTGAATGCTGCGTAGTTGTTGAGTTCTCCGTTCCATGGACCGCCGACCTTGTCAGTACGTGCGAAACCCGACTTCGGGAACTGCATCAAAGGCAACATCACATGATCTTTCGCCATAAGCGCAAGAACCTGCTTGACCTTGTCTGCACGAGTCGCTGCATCGGCATCAACATCTGCTGCATAAAGCAAATCTGAAGCCTCAGCGTTGCACCAACCCTGACTGTTCTGACCAATGTTGCCATTGGCTTCAGTCGGAATCAGGTCGCAAGCGAAACCACCAGTGAGGTAAGCCGGGTCTGGTGGTGCTGTGCTGATATACATCGCCATGTCATAGTCCATACCTGGCAAACGTTGCTGGAAGTAGCAAGCGGCATCGCAGTTGTCTGCGCGCACTTTGAAACCTGATGCATTAAGCAACGGAATCAAATAAGCCTGGGTACTCTCGCGGCGTGTGTTGCCGGTATTGATGATCCAACGGATATCTGGGACATTGCCACTTGGGTCAACCCAGTAGCCGTCTGTTCCCTTTGTCCAACCATTCTCGGTCAACAAAGCTTCTGCTGCTGCTGGGTCGTAGCCATTAGCGAACTCGTCGCCGTTGCAAAACGGTCCAGGCACCATCGGGCCGCACTGAAGCAATTCTTTTCCACCGAGTGGAATGTAGATCTGCTCGAACAATGCTTCACGATCGATTGACATCGAGAACGCCGCACGGAAGTTCGGATCTGCGAATGGTCCGCACTTCTGTTGGAAGTAGAAACCTTCGTAGTCGCCACCGTAGTCAAGGTTGGTTTGAATGTTGTCCTGCTTCACAGCCTCTTCGATACCCGCAAAGAATTGTGGGTAAATGAAGTCAACTTCACCAGCCTTAAGCGCGGCGATTTCTGTGTCGCTGTCAGCCTTTGGCACCATTACGAACTTCTTGGTGACAGCCTTGTCGGTGCCCCAATACTTGTCGTTTGGCACGAACACAACTTGATCTTGGCTCCAAGACTTAATCTTGTATGGACGTCCCGAGAACGGAATGTTGTCTGCATAATCCCCAGAAACATCTTTCGTGTTCTTGACTGAAGCAGCCTTGATGAGTGCACCGAACAAACCACGCCACGGCGCGTAAACGGCTTTCATAGTGACAACAACTTGTTTGTCACTTGAACCGGCTGCCACCGCTGTCACTTGGTCGTAACCAGATGTCGAAATCGAACCTGGTGTGTTCAATGACGCTTCCCACGTGGCGGCGAAGTCGGCTGCCGTAATTGGCGACCCGTCTTCCCAAACTGCGGCTGGGTTGATGTCATATGTAATTGTCATTCCACCAACAGTTGCTGGCTTCGCATAGTCATAAGTGACGTTTGCGCAGTCATCCAAACTTGTTGGATAACTGACAGCCGTAACTTCTTCGGCTGGCGCTTCTGTTTCTTCTGTTACTTCTGCTGCTTCGTCGTCACTGCCACCACACGCCGCGCCAATTAATGACACGGTGATGAGTGCTGCAGCAAGACGAGCCACTTTTGTGGTTTTTCTCACTCTCCGACCTCCCCGTCGAATTAGGTAAAAGCCAAACCGGCCCTTAGTTGGTTAAACACTAACAGACTGATTTACGGATTAAAAAAGCAGTAATTGCCATGAATTCAGGGCGATGAATTGTTGGTGGCCCTAAGGCGGTATTGGCAAATACGAGCGAACTCGGCCGCGTCAAGGCTTGCGCCGCCAACCAAGACACCGTCAATATCGGGTTGAGCCATAATTTCAGCGATATTGCTGGCCTTGACACTGCCGCCATATTGCAATCGAATTGCATTCGCGGCTGGGGCCGACGAGATCTTGGCGACTTCCTCGCGGATCGCACTGATAACCCGCTGCGCGTCATCAGTAGTCGCGGTCTTTCCAGTGCCGATTGCCCAAATCGGTTCGTAAGCAATCACCATTGACTTAACTTGGTCAATCGATCGTTTCTCTAATGCGCTTCTCACTTGACCCAAAACTTTGTCGTGTGTGCGACCAGCCTCTCTCTCGGCAAGGGTTTCACCGACGCAGACAATCGGCGTCATCTTGCTTTTTTGGATCGTCGCAATTTTGCTGTGCACTAGTTCATCTGTCTCGCCAAAAATTTCACGCCGCTCACTGTGACCAACGATCACGTAACTCACATTGAGTTTTGCCAAAAAAAGCGCCGACACTTCGCCAGTAAACGCACCCGTATCGGCCTCATGACAATGTTGGGCACCAAGAATGAATCGCAACTCGTCGGCATCAATCAGTGTTTGCACACTTCGCAAATCGGTGAAAGGAGGATGAATCGTCACGTCAACGGCAGCAAAATCATCTTTCGTCAAAAGATACGCAAGTTTTTGAACGCACTGAATCGCCTCGAAGTGATTGTGATTCATCTTCCAGTTGCCACTTATGATCGGTTTTCGATTCTCACTTGACATTTGGTGCTCCTCGCAACGCCACAAGGCCCGGCAAGTCGCCAAGCTGCAGAAACTCTAATGACGCTCCTCCACCAGTTGAGACATGGTCGACTTCAGTCTCTAATTTAAATTGTGCAAGTGCTGCAGCCGAGTCTCCACCACCCACAACCGTAAATGCCTTCGTGTCGGCCATCGCTTGTGCCACCGTTCGCGTACCCGCCGCAAAACGCCCGTCTTCGAACATCCCCATCGGTCCGTTCCAAAATACGCTGCGTGCATTGATGATGATGTCGGCGAACGCCGCCGCGGTGCCAGGACCAATATCGAGACCCTTCGCTCCGTCAGGCAGTCGCGCGCCAAAAGTTGCAAACTCGCCATCAGCGTCTAATCCGACGATGTCTTCAGGCAAATGAATTTTCACGCTTCCCGACAAAAGTTTCTTGCAGGCCGCGATCTGATCGGGTTCGCAAAGCGAGTCACCAATCGGCAGATTCTTCGCTGCCAGAAATGTAAAGCACATGCCACCACCAATAACTAATTCATCTACTACATTAATTAGCGCTTCAATCACCCCAAGTTTGTCACTGATTTTCGCGCCACCCAAAACTGCGATAAACGGTCGCTTCGGGTTTGATCTCATCTCAGACAAAACATCCAACTCACGTTGCAACAATCGACCCGCGGCAGATGGCAACGATTTCGGCGGTCCGACAATCGATGCATGCTCTCGGTGCGCGGCGCCAAAGGCATCATTCACATAAATCTCAACGCCGCCTATCAATCTCGCAACAAATGCGGGATCGTTCGCCTCTTCGCCGGCATCAAATCGCAGGTTCTCGAGAAGAGTTACACCTGGCGCCAACTCAGCAAGTCGTTTGCGCACTGGTTCAAGAGAATATTTAGCAACTGGCTTACCTTTCGGACGACCCAAGTGCGTCGCGCAAACTACTTTTGCACCACGACTTGTCAGCCAATTCAAGGTCTCGAGCGCACTGCGGATTCGAAAGTCATCTTCGATCTTTCTGTTGTCATCTGGTCCCGACATCGGCACGTTAAAGTCAGTGCGCACGAGCACCGTCTTACCGCGTACATCCCCAAGATCTTCTAAATGAGCGATCATCTAGCGACTAAGTGCGGCCCCGATAAACGAAGTCATGTCCACCAGTCGATTTGAGTAACCCCACTCGTTGTCATACCAACCCAGCACCTTGACGAGTGTGCCCATGCTCATGGTCAGATCTTTGTCAAACACACAACTATGCGGATTGGTCACCACGTCGCTTGACACGATCGGGTCACTGCAATATTCAAGAATGCCTTTGAGCGGGCCTTCTGCCGCGACTTTATAAGCCGAGTTTATTTCTTCGACAGTCGCAGGTTTTTTGAGATTCGCAACAAAATCGGTGATCGACCCCGTCGGCACGGGCACCCGCAACGAAGTGCCGTCGAGTTTGCCTTTCATCGATTGCATAACCAAACTTGTGGCTCTGGCGGCACCGGTGCTCGTCGGAATGATGTTGATCGCCGCCGCCCGCGCTCGTCGCAGATCACTGTGGGGCCCGTCGACAATCGATTGATCGCCCGTGTAAGCGTGAATCGTCGTCATCAAACCGTTCTCAACCCCAAATGCATCATCTAATACTTTCACTAGAGGAACGAAACAATTCGTCGTGCAACTCGCGTTTGAGACCACCTTATGTTTTTTCGGATCAAAATCTTTGTGATTCACGCCGTAGACAAAGGTCGCGTCGGCGTTGGTCGCGGGGGCCGACACAACAACACACTTCGCGCCAGCCTCCAAATGTGATGCCGCCTTGTCACGCTCGGTGAAAAATCCCGTTGATTCAATTACGACATCCACACCGAGAGCGCCCCATCCCAACTCTTTCGGGTCGCGTTTTGACAAAACTTTGAGCAGTTTCGAATCGATGCTGATGCCTTCATCGGTGGCCTTGATCTCGTTTGGCAAGACGCCAAGCACCGAGTCGTATTTAAGCAAGTGGGCCATCGTCTTCACCGAACCAAGGTCGTTTACAGCGACAATTTCAATGTCGGCACCCGACATCTTCACTGCGCGATAAAAATTTCTGCCAATGCGACCAAAACCGTTGATACCTACTCGAATCGTCATGTCCGAAATCTTAGTCGGATCAGCGATTTAGCGAGAAATGTCGCGATGCGTTGTGCGTGGATTATGAGAGTTCTGAATTAGCCACTGTTTTACTTGCTCAGCAATCACAACTGATCGATGTCTCCCACCCGTGCATCCGATAGCAACAGTCAAGTAACTCTTTCCCTCTTGCTTATATGCGGGCAAGAGCATTGTGAGCATGTTTTGCAGTTGCCTCAGAAACTCTCCCGACAAATCTTGACTCATTACGAAATCGCGAACCGGTTGATCTAAACCCGACAACGGCCGCAAGTTCTCGTCCCAATGCGGGTTAGGCAGAAAACGCACATCAAAAACAAGATCTACATCCAGTGGCAGTCCGTGCTTGTAGCCAAATGAAACTATTGAAACTTGTATAGAATCAAGCACACCATCTTCGGTAAACAGCTCACCAAGTTGCGACTTCAACTGGTAAATCGTCAAATTGGTCGTATCAATCACCAAATCTGCTTCGGCTTTGACAGGTTCGAGAAGTGAGCGCTCTTTTGAAATTGCCTGTTCGACACCTGAATTGCCTTCAGCAAGTGGATGCTTGCGTCGTGTCGCTCCATAACGTTTGACCAACTCGGCGACGGTCGCATCGAGAAACAACATTCGCACGCGGTGCCCAGAAAGGCGAAGTCGCTTCAATACATCTACGACATCAAGTTGCGCCGAAGGGGTGCTTACAACGAGCGCCAGTTTGGCTAATGCCTCGCCAACGGCGGCGATCTCGACGACCTTATCGATCAATTCGGTTGGCATGTTGTCGACGACGAACCAGCCCAAATCTTCGAGATCATCGGCAGCCTGCGAACGCCCAGCCCCAGAAAGACCCGCGATCAACAAGATGTCAGCCACTGCTATTCAGGCTATCTACGGCGTGTTGTTTGGCGATCAATGAAATTGCGCATAGATGGCATCTGCCGTGCTGCTTGGCAACCACTTCAATTGAGCCAATTCTTCACGGGTCGCATTTTTTACTTGCCTCACACCACCGAAAGCGACGATCAACTTCTTGGCGCGCACTTCACCAAGACCCTTGATGCCCTCGAGGTCGCTCTTCGTCATGCGCTTGGCACGCAATTCGCGGTGAAATCTATTGGCGAATCGATGTGCCTCATCGCGGATTACTTGCAGCATGAACAGCGCGTCGCTTCCGCGCGGAATCTCAACCGCCTCACTGTTACCTGGTATAAAAACCTCTTCAAGTTTCTTGGCTAAAGATGCGACTGGTATCTCGTGCTCCAACCCAAGTTCGCGCACGACTTGCTCGGCCACACCCAACTGGCCTTTGCCGCCGTCCACCAACAGCAACTGCGGCGCATACGAGAATTTACCTGGCCGATCGCCACGCTCATTTACTGGTTGATCTCGTTGCTTTATATATGCCGTGAGACGTCGAGTCAGCACCTCACGCATTGCCGCATAGTCGTCGTTGCCCTGGCCACTCTTAATTTTGAATCGTCGATAGTCGCGCTTCATCGGCAAGCCGTCTTCGAGCACGACCATCGACCCGACATAATCCGTGCCCTGCAAATGCGCCATGTCGTAGCACTCGATTCGCAATGGCACCTCAGGTAGTCCGAGCAAATCTTGCAACTCGATCAACGCCCGAGATCGAGCAGTGTGGTCCGACGCGCGACGAAGTCTGTGGCGATTCAGTTCTTGTTTGGCATTTTGAGTTACCAGTTCATGCAACTCTCGTTTGTCGCCACGATGTGGAACCCGAATCTCAACTTTGGAGTTTCTCAACTGGGTCAACCAAGTTTCCAAAATTTCTGTTTGCTCAGGTTCACTGGGCACTATAACTATTTTCGGTATACCCAAAATTGGCGATTCGTCGTAAAGTCGCTCAACTATCAAGGCGGATAAACGCGCGGTCGTTACGTCCTCGACCTTGTCAACAATGAAGCCTTTGCGTCCGACAACACGACCCTTGCGTACAAAAAAAACTTGCACGGCGGCCTCGAACTCATCTTCTGCAATGCCAATCACATCCAGATCTTCATCTCGTTCACCAACCATCTGTTGGCGTTCAAGGGCCAACTCGATCGCTTCTAGTTGGTCGCGAAATTTGGCTGCGCGCTCGAACTCTTGCGATTGCGAACTTTCGGACATTTGCCGCTCGAGTCGCGAGACGACAACCTCACTCTCGCCATCCATCACCTGCAAAAAATCGTGCACTAATTCGGCATACTTCTCGGGTTGCACCGAGCCGACGCACGGTCCCGAACACTTTTCAATATGAAACAACAAACACGGACGACCGAGTCTCTCGTGTTGTTTAAACGTCGCGGGCGAGCAAGTGCGTACTGGAAATGTCTTCAGCAGAAGATCAAGCGTCTCGTGTATCGCCCAAGGATGCGGGTACGGACCAAAATAGCGCGTGCCCTTTCGCTTGCGTCCACGCATCACCAATGCCCGTGGCCACTGTTCGTCGATCGTCACGGCCAAAAACGGATAACTTTTGTCGTCCCTCAACCGAATATTGAACCGTGGCGAATATCGATTAATCAGACTGTGTTCGAGAATTAGAGCTTCAACCTCATTGCGCACCTCTATCCATTCGACGCTGTGTGCAGCCTCGACCATGTTGCTCGTGCGAGGGTGCAGAGTGTCAGATTTGGCGAAATAACTGTTGACCCTTGCGCGCAAATTATTGGCCTTGCCAACATAAATCACCCGCCCAGCCGCATCTTTAAATTGATACGAGCCCGGTGTTTCAGGTATGACACCAGCCGGACGCTGCATATCTTCTTAAGCCTACTTTTTGGTTGACTTTTTGGTCGACTTGTTGGATTTAAGAATCTGCGCCAAATATTTTCCCGTATGTGACGCCGCGACTTTTGCTACTGACTCTGGCGAGCCTTCGGCAATCACCTCTCCACCACCACTGCCACCTTCGGGCCCGAGGTCGATCACCCAATCGGCAGATTTGATCACATCTAAATTATGCTCGATCACCAAAACAGTGTTACCAGAGTCAACGAGCCGCGCCAACACGATCAGCAACCGGCGAACATCTTCGAAGTGCAGACCGGTGGTTGGTTCATCCAGCAAATAGATAGTTCGCCCCGTGCTGCGTTTCGATAATTCGCTGGCAAGTTTCACTCGTTGCGCTTCGCCGCCCGACAAGGTGGGTGCCGATTGCCCGAGTCGCACATAACCAAGACCGACGTCGACAAAGGTTTGCATATGACGGGCGATACGCGGTTGATTGGCGAAGAAATCTACGGCGTCCGAGATTGGCATGTCCAGCATCTCGGCGATATTTTTGCCCTTGAAGGTGATGTCAAGCGTGTCACGGTTGTAGCGACCACCCTTGCAGACCTCGCACGGCACATAAACGTCTGGCAAAAAGTGCATCTCAATTTTGATCGTTCCATCACCCGAACATGCCTCACACCGACCACCTGGCACGTTGAAACTGAAACGTCCCGGCATATATCCCCGAACTTTTGCTTCTGGGGTTGACGCGAAAAGTTTGCGAATGTCGTCGAAAACACCCGTGTAAGTAGCGGGGTTCGAGCGAGGTGTGCGACCAATCGGAGATTGGTCCATGTCAATTACTTTGTCCAGATGCATAACGCCGTCCACACCTGTGTGACGCCCTGGTGCATCTTTTGATTTGTAAATCTTTTGCATCAGCGATGGCAACAAAATGTCGCGAATCAAGGTGCTCTTTCCGCTGCCGGAGACACCAGTAACGGCGACGAAACATCCAAGCGGGATTTTCACGTTGAGATTTTTGAGATTGTGTTCGCGTGCGCCGCGAATATTTAAAAACTCTTTGCCTGGTTGCCTACGCATCGCCGGCGTCTCGACGCTGCGTTCCCCCGAAAGATACTGGCCGGTGATCGAATTTTTGACTTTGAGCACACCCTTGACTGGTCCGCTGTAGACAACTTGTCCACCATGCTCGCCAGCACCAGGGCCAATATCTACAAGCCAGTCACTCGACCTGATCGTGTCTTCATCGTGTTCAACGACGATCACCGTGTTGCCCAGGTCACGCAAGCGTTGCAAAGTCTCGATCAGTCGATGGTTGTCGCGCTGGTGCAGACCAATGCTCGGCTCATCGAGCACATAGAGCGTGCCGACCAAACCAGACCCGATTTGGCTAGCCAAACGAATTCGTTGCGCCTCGCCACCAGCAAGTGTCGCTGCCGCTCGCGACAGCGTCAGATAATCGAGGCCCACATCTAACAAAAAACCCAGCCGTGCGTTTATTTCTTTTGTTATCCGCTCGGCGATCATCAAATCGCGGTCAGAGAGTTTGAGCGCGGCCAAAAACTTCGCCGACTCACCAATTGATAAATTGCAAACTTCAGAAATATGTTTGCCCTCGACGAGCACCGCCAGAGATGCGGGCCTCAACCGCGCACCACTGCACGACGGGCACGGCACTTCGCGCATGTAACCCTCGAACTGTTCACGTGAGTTGTCGCTTTCCGCACTTTCATGGCGACGCTTGATCCACGGAATCACGCCCTCGTATGATGTGCTGTATTCGCGCGTGCGACCGTAGCGATTGCGATATTTGACCATCATGTTGTCATCAACACCGTTCATCACGATTTTTTGCGCCTTGAGCGAAAGTTTCGACCATTTTTTATCCAAGTCGATATCGAAACGATCAGCCACCGCTTCGAGCATCCGCGTGAAATACTGCGTGTGTGCCGAGCGCCACGGGGCAATCGCCCCGTCATTGATACTCAGATTCGGGTCGGGCACCACCAACTCGACATCCACCTCATATTTTGTGCCAAGACCAAGGCAGGTCTCACAAGCGCCATATGGAGAATTGAACGAGAAATTTCTCGGCGCCAGTTCTTCATAACTCGTCCCGCACTTCGGGCAAGCCAAATGCTGGCTGAATGTAATCGGCTCGACGCCATCCACAATTTCAATTTCTGCCACACCATTGGCAAGCTTCAGCGCCGTCTCTAATGAATCGGTCAATCGTCTGGTTATTCCGTCCCGACGAACGAGGCGATCGACGACGATATCAATTTGATGCTGTTCATACTTTGCCAGTCGATTTGTTTTTTTCAAGAATTCATTTATCTCCACCGCTTCTCCATCGACGCGCGCACGCGAAAAACCTTGCGCCGCCAAATCTTGCAGCAAAGTGTCATACTCGCCTTTACGCCCCCGCACAACGGGGGCAAGAATCTGAAATCGAGTACCTTCGTCGAACTTCATGATTCGATCCACTATTTGTTGCGGAGTTTGGCGCGACAGTCTCGTCATGTCTTTAGAGCAGTGCTGCACTCCGATTCGCGCATACAACAAACGCAGATAGTCGTAGACCTCGGTGATCGTGCCGACAGTTGAGCGTGGGTTGCGCGACGAAGATTTTTGATCGATTGAAATCGCCGGAGAAAGTCCGTCGATGTGATCCACATCCGGCTTGTCCATTTGTCCCAAAAACTGGCGCGCATATGAACTAAGAGATTCGACATATCGTCTTTGCCCTTCGGCATATATCGTGTCGAATGCGAGACTTGACTTGCCAGAACCCGACAGACCCGTCAGCACGATCAACTTGTCGCGTGGCAATTCGACGCTGACGTTCTTGAGGTTGTGCTCGCGAGCACCACGGACAACTATCTGATTTGCCATCACAGGCAGGCTACAAAAAGTTAGTGGGCATCCCTTAATTCGCGCTTTAGTTCCTTTACTTCATCCCTGAGACGTGCGGCATACTCAAAGCGCAATTCTTCGGCCGCCAAATTCATTTCTTCTTCCAAAGTCATTATCAAGCGCGCCAACTCGCTTTCAGGCAGCGCCCGCAATTCGCGGACGACTTTGTCGCGCTCATGGTCTTTGCGCCTGCCCTTACCTGGCAGCGGCGCCGTATTGCTCGGTCGCAGTACCGACAAAATGTCGCCAATCGCCTTACGCACAGTCTGCGGATCAATTCCATGCTTGAGGTTGTAGGCGATCTGCAATTCTCTGCGCCGCGCAGTCTCTGAAATCGCATAGTCCATTGCTGCCGTGCGATTATCGGCATACATAATCACTTGTCCGTCGACATTGCGAGCCGCGCGACCGATCATTTGAACCAGCGATGTTTGACTGCGCAAAAAGCCCTGCTTGTCGGCGTCCAAAATCGCCACCAACGAAACCTCGGGTAGGTCCAAACCTTCGCGCAACAAATTGATGCCGACCAAGACATCAAACTCGCCCAAGCGCAAAGCACGCAATATCTCGATGCGCTCGATTGTGTCGATATTCGAGTGCAAGTACCTGACACGAAGACCCTGCTCTATCAAATATTCAGAAAGATCTTCGGACATTTTTTTGGTGAGGGTCGTCACAAGCGTTCTATCGCCCCGAGCAGTTTTGGCCTTGATCATTTCAATCAGATCGTCGATTTGACCTTTGGTCGAGCGCACAATCACCTCTGGGTCGATCAAACCTGTTGGCCGCACGATTTGTTCGACAACTTGATCGCTAAGTTCTAGTTCGAACTTTGCAGGTGTTGCAGAGAGAAAAATGCACTGATTCAAGCGCTCCATTGTCTCTTCGAATTGCAATGGACGGTTGTCCATCGCCGACGGCAATCTGAATCCGTGCTCGACCAAAGTCTGTTTACGACTTCTATCGCCCGCAAACTGACCGTGCAACTGTGGCACGGCGACATGACTTTCATCAATTACGAGCAAAAAATCTTTCGGAAAATAATCCAACAGGGTGAACGGCGGTTCACCAGGTTGACGCCCATCGATATGCATCGAATAGTTCTCGATGCCATTGCAATACCCCACCTCCTTCATCATCTCAAGATCGAACATCGTGCGCATGCGAATTCGTTGGGCTTCGAGCAATTTATTTTGCGCTTCGAACACTTTCAATCGTTCTGCGAGTTCTAGTTCGATGTTTTCGATGGCGACTCGCATGCGTTCTTCGCCTGCCACATAATGGGTCGCGGGAAAGACGACTACTTCACTCAAATCGCGAAGGGTTTCCCCCGTGACCGGATCAACGACACTTATGCGCTCAACGGTGTCACCGAACATTTCTAGGCGGGTCACCGTTTCTTCATACGCAGGATGAACTTCAATCGTGTCGCCACGCACACGAAAGTTGCCACGACCAAGGGTCATATCGTTTCTGTCGTATTGCAGATCGACGAGTCGCGCCAAGATACTGCGCTGGTCATAGTCGACGCCTGCATGCAACTCGAGCAGATGACCCCGATATTCACCAGGGTCACCCATGCCGTAGATACAACTCACCGACGCGACAACAATCGTGTCGCGTCGCGTCAACAAGGCGGCGGTCGCCGAGTGGCGCAGACGATCAATTTCGTCATTGATCGAAGAATCTTTCTCAATGAACGTGTCACTAGATGCGATGTAAGCCTCGGGTTGGTAGTAGTCGTAGTAACTGACGAAATACTCGATACGATTATTCGGAAAAAACTCGCGCATCTCTTGGGCCAATTGCGCTGCCAGTGATTTGTTGGGCGCCAAGATCAGGGTTGGACGCTGAACTTGTTCGATCGTCCAGGCGATCGTCGCCGATTTGCCAGATCCCGTGATGCCCAAGAGTGTCTGAAAACGGTCGCCACGCTTGACCCCAGCGGCCAGTTTGGCAATCGCCTCGGGCTGATCGCCCGCTGGCTTAAACGGAGACTCAACTACAAATTTGCGCTCACTCATTTCAACGAGTGGATCCACGACCATGCCGTATCGATCTTTTTCACCAGCGAGTCCCTGTCTCCTGAATTGTCAATCACATGGTTGGCGATCGCCAAGCGTTGCTCTCGCGTCGCCTGCTTGGCAACTCGTGCCCGAGCATCTTCTAACTTCATGTTGCGTTGCTCGACCAACCGAGCAACTGCGATTTCTACATCCAGATCCACGACCAACACACCATCCAGGCCTTCACGCGGATTTTCGACAAGCAACGGAATGTCGAGCACCACCACTTTGTCAGTTTTTCGAAAACTTTCGACTCGTTCGTTCATCACTCGGCGCACGATCGGATGGATCAGATCATTTAGCGTCTTGAGCAGTTTCTCGTCGCTGAATACTTTCGCGGCGATCGCCGCACGATCCAAAGATTTGTCGGACGCAATAATTTCGGTACCGAAAATCTCAACCATCTTGTTGTAGACCTCGCCGCCTGGTTGCTGCAATTCGCGCACGATCAAGTCGGCGTCGATTACCTCGGCGCCACGCGCGACCAACAGTCGCGAAACTTCAGATTTACCTGAGCCAATGCCACCAGTGAGCCCAATCAAAATCATCAGATACTTACCGTATCTAACCGCTGATTTTTACTCAGCCAACGCTTGGTTCTTCTGGGGTTTGTGGCGCTTCTGTCGGGGCTGCATTTGGATCAAAAAACTCGGCCCAAGCCGTCTCTCGCGTCGAATCATCGCCACTCACCCAGTTGCCCTGTTCGTCGGTCTGGAATTGGCCACGATATTCTTCGGCCAACTCACCACCTTCGGCGGCTTGTTTGATCGACAAACTGATTCGTCGTCGGGCGAGGTCAAGATCGATGATCTTCACCCACAGCTCTTCTCCGGGCGTGACGACCTGTTCTGGTGCTTCAACATGGTGTGTCGACATTTCAGAGATATGAACAAGACCTTCGATTCCGTCACCAACTTGCACGAAACCACCAAATGGAACGAGTTTTGTGACACGACCATAAACAAGTTGCCCAACTTGATGGCTAGTCGCAAACTCTTGCCATGGATCTTGCTGGGTTGCCTTCAGCGAAAGACTGATGCGATCGCGTTCACGATCAATTTCGAGCACTTTCACTGAAACTTCATCACCGATTTTCACGACGGCACCCGGATTATCGACATGCTTCCATGAAAGTTCAGACACATGAATCAAACCGTCCATGCCTCCAAGATCGACGAACGCACCGAACGCCACGACGCTTGAAATTCGACCCGTGCGAACTTCGCCGACTGCAATGTTCTCGAGGAAATCTGACTGCGTGCCCTTTTGGCTTTCTTCGAGCAATGCACGGCGTGACAGCACGACGTTATTGCGCTGACGGTCGAGTTCGAGAATCTTCGCGGTGATTCGCTGACCAAGATATGGTGCCAAGTCACGCACGCGACGCAACTCGACAAGTGACGCTGGCAAAAAGCCGCGCAACCCGATGTCAACGATCAGACCACCCTTGACTGCTTCGATTACGAGTCCTTCGACTGTGCCATCTGCTTTTTTGATTGCTTCGATGTCGCCCCAAGCACGCTCATACTGAGCCCGCTTCTTGGAGAGCAACAAACGACCTTCTTTGTCTTCAAGCGTGAGAATCAGAGTCTCGATTTTTTCGCCCAATTTTACGATCGTGTTCGGGTCGGCATCATGACGCATCGAGAGTTCACGATTCAAAATCACGCCCTCGGTCTTATAGCCGATTTCGACAAGTACTTCATCCCGAGTAATTCGCACGACGGTGCCGGTTACGAGTTTTCCTTCTTTTAATTCAACCATCGTTTCGTTGATTGAATCTACGAACGAGACATCTCGTTCAGTAACTTTGCGCGGGGTGTAATTGCCTTCTGCGTCGAATGTTCCCATTTCGGGGCTTGACATCAATTGAGTTGTTGACACTGTTATTACTTTCGGTGGATAGGAGAGGTGGATAGGACACTTCAGCCTATCTGCGACACTGATTTTTTAGGCCTAAATATCAGGTTTTAGCGGAGGCCCAACTGTCGCCCCATGCCAGATTCACCTCGAGAGGTACCGCCAGTTCTGCTGCCTGTCCCATCGACTTGCGCACCAAAGTTTCAACTTTGTCTTTCTCCGCGATCACCGCTTCAACTATCACCTCATCGTGCACTTGCAACACCAACCGCGACTCAAAACCGCCGGCTTCAAGAGCCTGATCAAGTCGCACCAGCGCAACCTTAAAAATGTCGGCAGCCAAGCCTTGAATGCCCGAGTTCATAGCTTGACGCTCGCCTATCTGTCGCACTCTGAAGTTCGTATTCTGCAATTCGGGGATTGCCCGGCGGCGACCGAAAAGGGTCTCGGTGTATCCGCGTTTTCGCGCCTCTTCGACGGTTTCATCCATGTATTTTTTCACTCTCGGAAAAGCGGCAAAATATGCTTCCAAAATTTCGCTGGCTTCGCTGACGCCGATCGCCAGTCTTTGAGCCAAGCCATAGGCCTCCATGCCGTAAGCCAGACCATACGAAACCATTTTTGCCTTGGATCGTTGTTCGCTCGTGACTTTTTCGGTCGCTACACCAAACACATTCGCCGCTGTCAGATTATGAATATCTACATTTTTATTGAACGCATCAATCAACCCTGGATCATTGGCGAGATGCGCAATGCAACGCAATTCGATTTGGTTGTAGTCGGCGACCAAGAACAGACAGTTCTGGCGCGGCACGAAAGCGGTACGAAACACCTTGCCTTGTTCGCTACGCACGGGAATGTTATGCAGGTTCGGTTGATCGCTACTCAATCGTCCGGTACGCGCAACGGTCTGGTTGAAAGTCGCGTGGATACGGCTGTCTTGCTCAACAACGTTGAGCAAACCTTCACCATAAGTAGACCTGAGTTTTTCGACCTCGCGATATTCAAGCAACGGCTCGATGAACTCAGGCCATTGATCTTTGAGTTTCTCTAATGTTGCAGCATCGGTGCTCGGTCCTGTTTTATTCTTTTTGCCAGGGGTGAGTTTCTTGTCTTCGTAAAGAATCTTGCGCAATTGCAACGGCGAATTCAAATTGAACTCTTGCTTGGCAACCTGATGCAATTGCTTGGTTAAAGCGAGACACTCGGCCGTCAAACGTTTGTTGATCTCGGTGAGTTGGTGCCTGTCGACGGCCACACCGAGAAACTCCATTTTCGCCAACACGCGCACCAGTGGGTGTTCGATCTCGGAATACAAATTCGTCAACTTTTGACTGGCAAGAGCATCCACCAAGGTTTGGGCCACCAACGCGACACCCAGAGCCTCTGTTGCGGCAACGGTGCTGGCGACACTCGCCGAATCAGGCGCTTCAAAATTTAGTTGACCATCTTGAATCTTCGAATCAGAAGCAGCAAATTCGACGTCAAGGTAGCGAGACACAACTTGTTTGATTTCATATCTCGACTCGGACGGGTCAAGCAAATACGCCGCTATTGCAGTATCCAAAACCATTTCGCCCAGGTCGATATCCAAATTCAAAAGACTGCGCATCAACGGCTTGACGTTGTGTCCACGAAACTTGAAAGTTCCGGCCAGAATCTTTTTGACCTCTGGCGATGTCAGCAAGTGAGTCGGAATCCAACACACAGTCGAACTTTTTACGTCTTGGACAACTGCGAGACCAGCCAACTCTGATCTTCCGGGGTCACCCAACCAAGCTCCTGCAAGATCGGTTGTTGCATTCTTGCTTAATGCCACAATCGCCTCTTTGACTGATTGACAATTATTTGTCACCGCGACGATTGCCGATTTGACGCCTTCGGCATCATCGTCTTTCGCTATGCCAGAATCTCCAGTGGTCAAATCGATCCCTGCAAAATGCTTGGTCGCCTCGACAAACCGCGCAAACATCGATTTGAATTCGAATAATGCGAAAATCTGTTTGACAGCGAGCATATTTGGCGTCGGTGACAAAGCGTGAATATCGATGTTCATGGGTGCATCGCGACGCAATACCATCAATTTTGCGTTGCGCAATACTCGCTCTCGGCTTTCAATCAAAGACTGTTTAAGTTTCGGCGTCTGTTCGTCTGCATGATCAAAGACCGCCTCGATATTTTTATATTGATTGATCAACTTGGCCGCTGTCTTTTCGCCGACACCCGGAACGCCGTCCAAATTGTCGCTCGGGTCTCCGCGCAATGCCGCGTAGTCGGCATATTGTTTCGGCGTCACGCCGGTTCGCTCAAAGATGCCGGCTTCGTCGTAAAGCGCATAGTCGCTAACGCCGCGCTTATTGTAAAGAACCCGGATGTACGGGTCGCTGACTAATTGATAGTTGTCTCGATCACCCGTGACAATGATCAAATCGTCGCCTGCTTTCAGCGCACGATCGGCGATCGTCGCAATTAAGTCGTCGCCCTCGAACCCGGCAGCGTCGATCGACACGACCCCCATTTTTGACAACATCTCGCGAATTAGATCCAGCTGTTGATACAAAATGTCGGGCTGCGATTCGCGTTGCGCTTTATATTCGGGTGCCGCTTCGTGGCGAAATGTCGGCTCCTTGCGATCAAACACGACAACGACACCGTCTGGTTTATGATCACGCATCAAAGTCAAGAACATCGACGTAAAACCATAAATAGAGTTGGTCACTTGCCCACTTGCCGTAACCATGTCGGTCGGTAATGCAAAAAATGCCCGATACGCCAACGAGTTGCCGTCTAGCGCCATCAATTTCATAAAATTATGGTTTAAGCGTGCCGGCGATTATTCGCTCGGCGATTTCACCCATTTTTTTGCGCTCAGACATTGCCAAGCGCTGAATGAACAAAAACGAATCCCCTTCCGACATTTTATAATTATCAATCAATACACCTTTGGCACGGTCAATCAACTTGCGCATCTCTAGTTGTGCCCCAAGTGCGTCTACTTCGCCGCTCAATGCGCGCATCTCGGCGAATCTGGCGATCGCTAATTCGATCGCTGGAACCAAATCAGTCTTCTGAAATGGCTTTACAAGATATGCCAACGCACCAGCATCTCGTGCCTCTTCGATAATCTCGCGTTGACTAAACGCCGTCAGCATCACCACCGGGCAAATCTTTTCTTTTGAGACTATTTTTGCAGCTTCGATACCCGAAATCCCCGGCATCTTGATGTCGAAAATCGCGACATCTGGTTTCAACTCGCGAACCAACTCGATCGCTTTGTCGCCGCGACCAACGTCACCAACTACTTCGTAACCCTCTTCTTGAAGCGTCTCGCGCAAGTCAAGACGAATAATTGCTTCGTCTTCTGCCAGCACGATTCGTATTGTCACTACAAGACCTTGGTTCTAGTTGCCGAGTTTGTCAAGAAGCTGATCTTGACGCAGTTCATGATCGGCAATTGTCGACAACAAATATCGGTGATACTTTTGGATCGCTTCGAGATTTCGTTGTGCTTCATGATGCTCTAACGCTGCGTCAGCAGTTTCAGCAACCATCGCCCGCATTTCCTTTTCTTCTGCTTCGCTTTCGATAAACGCAAGTTGCTCAGATGTGATGCGCAGTTCATCACGCAACTCGCGCATCGTCTGAGTGCCACGGCGCAAGCGCCGCTCAACAAAACGATCATTTAAATTTGGTGTTGTCATTCAGTGCCCGAGGCGGGAGTCGAACCCGCACGCCCTTTCAGACAACGGATTTTGAGTCCGTCGCGTCTGCCATTCCGCCACTCGGGCTTGCGGGCTAAGCGTATCTAGCGATTAGTGCGGCCCACACTGCAAAGAGATTACTCAATCATGCAAAATTCTTCTACGATGTAGGCAACACGAAAGGCACTCCCTAGACGATGCTTGCATTCACCTTTCCTGGTCAAGGATCTCAGCGACCAGGCATGGGCGCACCTTGGGTTGACCACGAAAGTTGGGAACTCGTCGATGAGGCGTCCGAGATTGCGGGTCGTGATGTCGGTGATTTGCTATTGCACGCTGACGCCGAGACATTGAAAGATACTCGCAACGCTCAACTCACCACATTCGTTTCTAGTTTGATGGTGCTCGATGCCGTTGAGCGTCTCGGCTTTGAGCCGAGCCTTTGTGCGGGACATTCACTCGGCGAATACACGGCGCTTACTGCTAACGGCGCGCTCGGCTTCGATGACGGTGTTCGGCTCGTGATCGAGCGGGCCGCTGCGATGCATGATGCTGGTCTCAAGTCGCCAGGTGTGATGTCTGCGGTTCTCGGTCTTGAAGACGACCAAGTTGAAACCGCTTGCCGACGCGCCGACAGCGATGTTTGGGTTGCCAATTTCAATGCGCCAGGACAAGTTGTCATCGCAGGTACGGCAATCGGCGTTCAACTCGCTTCTGACCACGCCAAAGAAATCGGCGCCAAGCGTGTTATGTCGCTTCCAGTTTCTGGCGCATTTCATACTCCATTAATGACACCAGCGCGCGACAGACTTCGCGAAGCAATCGCCTTGGCAAAGCCTCGCGACTCAGACGTGCCGATTGTTTCAAATGTCGACGCCAAGGCTCACAGCCACGGCAACGAGTGGGCAACGCTTCTATCGGCGCAACTTTCGAGCCCTGTGCGTTGGAAGCAATGCCTGCAAACAATGTCCGAAAATGGGATCAACAACTTCGTCGAACTCGGACCAGGTGGCGTACTCACTGGCATGGCCAAGCGCACTCTTGAGTCTGCTCGCACTCTCAGCATCAGCACACCAGATGAACTCGACAAACTAATTGGGTGGATCGGAGCCTCGCCACTAAGCACTCCTGAGTTGCACGAGGGTGAGCATCTATTTGCCGTGGAGCGCCTCGTTGTCAGCCCGGGCGCAGGTGTGTTCGTGCCGAAAAAGTCGATTGCTAACGGGGCACGCATTAGCGTTGGAGACGTGCTGGGCATGGTCGGCGATCAAGAAGTTCGATCACTGTTTGACGGGGTTTTGCAGAATTACATCAGCGTCGACGGCGAGCGCTTGACAGCGCACCAACCAATCGCCTGGCTTCGAACGATATGACAGCGATCTCTTCATGCCTTTAGTTCCAACGGGTGCGATCGGCGCGAAGTTCATTGGCTGGGGCACTTCATTGCCCGAAAAAATAATCACCAACGACGACTTATCCAAAACGCTGGACACTTCGGATGAGTGGATACGCGAACGAACTGGTATTGAGCGGCGACACGTCGGTGGCACGACTGCGAGTTTGTCGATCGAGTCTGGACGCAAGGCAATCCAGATGGCTGGCATTGATCCACTAACAATTGATGCACTTGTTCTTTCAACAACTACACCTGATCGAACCGTGCCAGCAACCAGCGCAACTGTGCAACACGGTCTTGGCTTGCGATGTGGTGCATTTGATGTCAACGCTGCTTGTTCGGGTTTCGTCTACGCACTCGTCGTCGGGCACGGCTTGATCGCGATGGGTATGCGACGTATTTTAGTGATCGGCACTGACACTCTTTCTCGGATCACCGATTGGTCCGATCGCAACACTGCAGTTTTATTCGCCGACGGATCTGGTGCAGCGATTATCGATGCCGTTAGCGGCCCTGGTCACCTGCTCGGTTGGGACTTTGACGCCGACGGATCACTCGAAGATTTGTTGTACGCCGAGGTTGGCGGCACATTACACATGGAGGGCAAAGAAGTGTTTCGTCGCGCCGTGCGCATCATGGTTGACTCAGCAGAGAAGTCGCTGAAAGCTTCGGGTCTTACGTCGAACGAAATTGACTTGGTGGTACCGCATCAAGCCAACCTCCGAATCATCGAAGCGGCGTGCAAACGACTCGACATACCGATGAGCAAAACCGCCGTCATCCTCCAAGACACGGGCAACACGTCATCGGCGACAATTCCGTTGGCGCTCTTTGATGCGGCCGATCACGGTCGCATCAAGTCTGGTGACAACGTCTTGCTTGTGGGTTTTGGTGCCGGAATGACGGCCGCCAGCGCGGTTATAAAATGGAATCAATCATGAGTCGTGTTGTGCTGGTGACCGGCGGATCAAAAGGTATCGGCCTCGCCTGTGCCCAACACTTTGCAAAACTTGGCGACAAAGTCGCGGTCACATACAACAACACGAAACCAAATAATGATTTTTTTGCTGTCAAATGCGATGTCACAAAACAAAGCGAAGTTGACGCTGCATTTGCCGCGGTTGAAGAAAAACTTGGACCAGTACAAGTGCTCGTTTCAAACGCCGGCATCACCAAAGATTTGTTGTTGCTGCGCATGACTGAAAGTGACTTTGCCAGCGTGATCGACGCCAACCTGACTGGCGCATACAGAGTTTGCAAACGGGCAACCCAGAGCATGCTGCGCGCGCGATCTGGCCGAATTATTCTGATGTCTTCAGTGGTTGGTCTACTCGGCTCGGCTGGTCAAGCAAACTACGCCGCATCAAAAGCAGGGCTAGTGGGTTTTGCGCGTTCGCTGGCCCGCGAACTTGGCTCGCGAACGATAACCGTGAATGTTGTCGCACCTGGTCCGGTTGAAACTGACATGACGGCTGCACTGACTAAAGAACAACGCGACAACATGCTTGCTGCTGTTCCGCTTGGACGCATGGCAACCGCGCAAGAAATTGCCTCGGTAGTTGCATTTCTCGCATCCCAAGATGCCGGCTATATAACTGGCGCAGTAATCCCAGTCGATGGCGGCCTCGGCATGGGGCACTAGACTTATTGCATGGACCAACAACTATTCGATCGTTTTAAAAAGTGCGCTGTCGATGTTTTGGCAGTCGACGCCGCCAAAATCACCATGACGGCCAGTTTCAAAGATGACCTCGGCTCGGACAGCCTCGATCTTGTCGAATTCGTAATGGCACTCGAAGAAGAATTCGGCATCACGGTGCCCGAAAGCGATCTTGAGGGTGTGGACACAGTCGGCAAGGCCTTCGCTCTCGTAACAGCAAAAGTTTCTTGACGATAAGTCGTTTCAAAAATTCATGCAAGGTGCTGGTCATCGCGTCGCAATAACCGGTTACGGAGTCGTTGCTCCCTGTGGCGTAGGTAAACAAAATTTTTGGAAAGGTCTACTCGGACCTGGCATTTCAGGTAGCCACACGGTTGTAATCGAAAACTGGGACCCTACGCCCTACTTCGATGGACCAAAAGAAATTCGTCGCGCCGATCGGTGCGAGCAATACGCGCTCGCAGCAGCCTCCGAAGCACTCGAGCAATCAGGAGCACTGCCATACGAGAACTCTCGAATCGGCACGATATTCGGCACCGGCATCGGCGGACTTCGCACGCTCGAAGACCAAGTGGTCGTACGCGTCGAAAAAGGTGAACGACGCGTCTCGCCGTTTTTAGTGCCGATGATGATGTCCAATGCATCGGGCGCCGCTATCTCGATGCGCTACGGTTTTCAAGGTCCTGCTGAGACTATTTGCACAGCGTGTGCCGCAGCAACACACGCACTCGGCTACGCCGCCCGACTTGTGGCGTGGGGCCGATGTGACGCAGTTGTCTCAGGTGGTGCAGAATCTGCAGCGACGATCACGGCGGTAGCCGGATTTGTCAACATGACTGCGCTCTCGACTACAAAAATCAGCAAGCCATTCGACGCCACTCGCGACGGCTTTATTTTCGGCGAAGGTTCGGCCGTGTTCGTCTTGGAGCGCCTAGATCTGGCTATCGCCCGTGGCGCAAAAATCATTGGAGAAATTCTCGGCGCAGGCAGCAACGCCGACGCCCACCACATCACCGCCCCGTCGCCCGGTGGAGTTGGAGCAATTGCATGTATGAAACTCGCACTTGAAGACGCTGGTTTGTCGGCTGACGAAATTAAGCAAGTAAATGCGCACGGCACATCGACACCGCTGAACGACTCTGCTGAAGCGCAAGCAGTTGCTTCTGTGTTCGCCAACAAACCGCCGATGACCTCGATAAAAGGTGTGACTGGTCACCCACTTGGTGCGGCCGGTGCTCTTGAAGCGGCGGCGGTTCTGCTTTCTTTCGAACACAAGTTGATTCCGCCTACGGCAAACACAACCGTGGTAGACCCAGCAATGACGGGTGTAGACGTTGTCACGGGTAGCGCTCGTGCTTGGCAACCTGGTCCGACGATTTCTAACAATTTTGGTTTCGGTGGCCACAACGGCTCGATAATCATCGCGCCATATAACTAGTCGCCGCGACGCAACTCACGCGGGGCAACAACACGCATCGACGCTTACGCGTCGATGATCACAAACAGCAATTCGCATTCGCAGGCGATTTCGCCGTTGACTTTGGCAACACCCGCGCCCTTGCCGGCGCGCGCCGACATGCGACCGAGTTGCACCGATATTTCAAGCACATCACCAGGCACGACCAGACGCCTGAACCTTGCACCGTCAAGTCCGCCAAACAGCGGCAACTTGTTGGCGAACTTGGCGTCGCTCAAAATCGCACACGCCCCAACTTGGGCGATCGCTTCGCAGATCAACACACCGGGCAAGGTGGGACGACCCGGAAAGTGACCAACAAAAAAATCTTCGCTGCCGGTTAAATGCCAGAGACCAGTCGCACTCAGCCCCGGCTGCAACGCGGTCAGCGAATCGACGAACAAAAATGGCGGGCGATGCGGAATAATTTCGCTGGGCGCGGGAAACGAACTCACTTTTTAATCATGGCAATAATTTAGCGGTTGGTGGATACGGGAGTATCAATCGCCGCACGGACCTCGCCAACATATTGCGCCACAGAGTCGGCACCCTCATCTAAAAGCCTTCGCACGACAGACGCACCCTGTATTACACCGTCGGCAACGGCACACGCCTGTTGTGCCTGTGCTGCATTTGAGACGCCAACTCCGACCAGCACCGGCATGTCAGTAATTTTCTTCAATCTCGTCGCCATCGCCACTGCAGTTGTTGCAAGTTCAGTGCGTTCACCCGTGACACCGAGCAAACCGACTGCGTACACGAATCCTCTGGCTCGTTCAACCACTCGGGGCAATCTTTCGTCGGGAGCAGTCGGTGCAGCCAGCATTACGGTTTCAATTCCGATTGAATCGGCCGACTCGCACCAATGTGCCGATTCTTCGAGCGGAAGATCGGGCACGATTGCCGCCACGACACCCGCCTCGCGCAGCGAATTGGCGAACCTGGTGTGCCCTGCGCGAAAAACAGTGTTGTAATAACACATCACGATCAACGGAATGGAAACATCTACACCTCGCAGTTCGTGCAAAATCGAAATCGGAGTTGCACCGTCGCGCAACGCCTTCTCGGATGCCATTTGAATAATCGGTCCATCCATTACGGGGTCAGAAAAAGGTATGCCGATTTCTATCGCATCTGCCCCGTTGGCTGCCGCGCCACGAATCGCATCAATCCAACCCGTCAAACCACCCGTTATATAAGGAACAAGAATTTTTCGACCCGTATCGCGCGTCTGACGCAACCGAGTCTCAAGTGCACCCGGCTTGTGTTGCGCAGACTTCACGAAAACTTCGTCTTCAACTCAGCGAATCGCCGAGAATCGTCATCATCTGAGCCACATCTTTGTCGCCGCGACCAGACAGATTCATCAACACTGTTTGTCCTTGAATCTTCGGCGCCTCTTTGGCGATCCATGCCACAGCGTGCGCACATTCAAGCGCAGGAATTATGCCTTCAGCACGCGCCAACAATTTAAAGCCTTCGATCACTTCTTGGTCGTTGACACTTGGATACTCTGCACGACCCACCGACGCAAGATACGAATGCTCAGGTCCGACACCCGGGTAATCAAGACCAGCACTAATTGAGTGTGCTTCTTGCACCTGACCGTATTCATCTTGCATCAAATAACTCTTCATGCCGTGCACAACGCCAGGCGTGCCACGACCTACAGCAGCACCGCCCGCGGGCTCAACGCCGACCAAACGAGTGTCGGCATCAATGAACCCCGAGAAAATACCCATTGCGTTTGAACCGCCACCGACGCATGCCACGACAATATTCGGATCGCTACCATCGCATATCTCTTGAAACTGTTTGCGTGCTTCTTTACCGATCACACTTTGAAATTGCCGAACCATGAACGGATACGGATGCGGCCCCATTACCGAACCGATGCAGTAATAGCTGGTTTCAACGCTCGCCACCCAATCTCTCATCGCCTCATTGACCGCATCTTTTAGCGTCCGACTTCCTGAATTTGCCGCTTCAACCGTCGCCCCGAGAAGCTTCATTCGAAAAACATTCAGCGACTGTCGTTCGATATCAACAGCGCCCATGTACACCTTGCATTCAAGACCAAGCAGTGCCGCCGCAGTTGCCGAAGCCACGCCGTGCTGACCTGCTCCAGTTTCGGCAATGATTCGTTTCTTGCCCATCCGCTTTGCAAGCAACACTTGACCCAACACACTGTTGATTTTGTGCGAACCGGTGTGGTTTAGATCTTCGCGTTTAAGAATCAGACGAATGCCAAGTTGTGCTCCAAGATTGTGACACTCGGTCAGGATTGACGGACGACCCGCATATTCGCGCAAAAGATCGTCGAGTTCGGTTCTGAAAAGTGAATCACTCCACGCCTCGTTGAATGCTCTTTCAAGTTCTTCGCACGCCGGCACCAAAGTCTCGGGCACGAAACGGCCTCCGAACTCACCGAATCGACCGTCTGCCCCAGGTGTGAGTAGTTCTCGAGGCACTTGCTCTGGGTTCATCGCAACAACAAATGTATCCGAAGAGCGATTAAGAATCCCCTGCTATTTTCTCAAAACCCATTCGCGCGTTGTCAATGAATCGCTTTAGTTTGATCGGATCTTTGTAACCATGTCGCTTCTCAACTCCAGAAGAAACATCTACGCCCCACGGCAAAACATCGCTGATCGCCGACTCAACGGTTTCGGCAGTCAACCCGCCAGACAACACAATGCGTACAGAGTCCGGCAACTCGGCGATCAAACTTCGGTCATAAGCGACTCCAGACCCGGGGTTTGGCGAATCCACGAGAATCAGATCGGTCAAATAGTCATCGGCTCGCGCCGCTTCAACTGAACCGGCAACAACCCCCTTGATCACCCAATGCAAATCCACCATCACTTCCGCAACATTTTGTACCGATTCATGACCGTGCAGTTGCGCGCCAAACAAACCTGCTTCACGAACTGTCTCGACCACTCGTTGGGGGTGCTCATCGCGAAACACGCCGACAGTGATTATGTTTTGGGGCAATCTACGCACGATCTCCTTGACCCGCTGTGGCGCAACCTGGCGAGGCGATGGTGCAAACACGAAACCTAAAGCGTCGGCACCAAGCGCGACAGCTAGCAACGCATCTTGCTCATTTGTAATGCCACAGATTTTTATGAACATCTAGACGCCCAATTCGCTGACACTTTTTACGATGTCTTCAGAGGTGACGAGGGATTCGCCGACCAACACGGCGTGGTAACCGGCGTCGCGCAAACTTTGTGCGTCAGCCCGTGTCTTGACACCGGACTCGGCTACTCGCACGACATTCGCCGGCATCATTCTCGCCATTCGCACCGCTCGCCGATGATCGACCTCAAAAGTTTTTAGATCGCGTTGATTCACACCAATCAACGACGCTTTGATTTCCAGCGCAATCTCGAGTTCGGTTTCATCGTGTATCTCGACAAGCACATCCAAGCCAAGTTCAGTTGCAAGACCGTGAAACTCTGCCAGTTCAGACTTGTTGAGTGCGGCCACGATCAGCAATACGCAGTCGGCATTCATAAGTTTTGCATCGCAAACATCTTTGGGCGAGACCGTAAAATCTTTGCGAAGAACCGGCAAGTCGACCGCAGATCGTGCACCCTCCAAATCAGATCTTGAACCTCCGAAAAACTCGGCATCCGTGAGCACAGAAATGCAGGATGCGCCACCTCGGCGATATTGCTCGGCAGTGACCGATACCTGCAAGTTTTCATTCAGCACGCCGCGCGAGGGTGATCGCCGCTTGATTTCTGCGATTACCGCCATTTTTTTTACCGAATCTTTGCGCAACTTGTCGGTAAAGCCGCGCGACGGTGACGACTTCTTTGCCTTCGAAACCAGCTCGTCTAAGTTACGCGTATCTGCAATTGCCGTTTCACGATGCTTGGCGAGAATCTTGTCGAGATACAAAGATTAAAGCCCCTTGCCGCCTATCGGTGTCAAAAATGAAAACTCAGGGGCTCCATCTACAAATGGTGCGAGAGTCTTGGACCACGACTTGAACGCATCAGATCCCATGTGCAAATTGGCGGCATCTTGATCGGCATAAAGTTCGTAAAACCAAACGACATTCGGGTCTACGGCATCATGGTGGAAAATATAAACATCTGTGCCACTCTCGGCTTTTGCCGTCGCAATACCTGGCATCACCGCGACGGTCATTGCGTCGCGTTGGCCCTCTTTTATTTTTAACTTGACCGCTACTGCTACCTTGCCCACAATTCTTCCTTCCGTTTTGATTGGTATTTTCTATTAGTAGCCGAGCCTCTGCGAAAGTTCAGTTATTAACGAATCTATCTTTACCCGACTCTGCGCCGTCGTATCGCGCTCACGAATCGTCACAGAATCATCCTCGAGCGAATCGAAGTCGACCGTCACACAATAAGGAGTGCCGATTTCGTCTTGTCGTCTATATCGGCGTCCAATTGCTTGAGTCTCGTCAAAGTCGCACATATACCGAGCCCCCAACATGGCATGAATTTTTTTGGCCAGAGGCATCAGCGTGTCTTTTTTTGATAACGGCAACACGGCAATCTGGAACGGTGCAAGTCGCGGGTGCAATCGCAGTACGGTGCGTGGTTCATTATTGACGACATCCTCGTCGTAGGCCGCCAACAAAAAAGCTGCCATCGTACGATTGGCCCCTGCAGCAGGTTCGACAACATACGGCACATATCTTTCGTTCGTCGCTGGATCAAAATATTCGAGTTTTTGTCGCGAGTGTTCGGCGTGTTGCTTCAAGTCGTAGTCGGTGCGTTGGGCAATGCCTTCAAGTTCGCCCCAACCCCAAGGAAACTTGAATTCAATATCGCTGGTGCCCGCTGAATAATGCGAAAGTTCATCTTTGGCGTGTTCTCTGATTCGTAACATCTCAGCCGGTATGCCGTGGTCGATATACCACTGCAATCTTGACTTGCACCAATAGTCATACCATTTTGCGCTCTCGCTAGGCGGCACGAAAAACTCAAGTTCCATTTGCTCAAATTCGCGCGTGCGAAAAATAAAGTTGCCGGGCGTGATTTCGTTTCTGAAACTTTTTCCAACCTGGGCAATGCCAAATGGCGGTTTTTTGCGACTTGTCTGCAAAACATTGGCAAAATTAACGAACATGCCTTGAGCCGTCTCAGGTCGCATATACACGGTCGCACCCTCCCCCTCGATTGGTCCGGCTTGGGTTTTGAACATCAGGTTGAATGCCCTCGCGTCGGTGAACGCACAACCCTTTTTTGATTGTGGGCAATCTCGATCGTCGAGTTGATCTTGTCTGAATCGACGTTTGCAAACCGTGCAATCAACGAGTGGGTCACTGAAATTGCTGAGATGACCGCTGGCCTCAAACACCTGCGGAGACCCCAGAATTGCAGAGTCAATCAATACGACGTCGTCGCGCTGCTGCACCATCGTGCGCACCCATGCGTCCTTGACGTTGCGCAACATCAACGAACCGAGCGGACCGTAGTCGTACGAAGATCTAAACCCGCCGTATATTTCGCCGCTCGGATAAACAAACCCGCGTCGCTTGCACAGGTTTACGATTTGATCTAAATCTTGCGCGGGCACACACTCAGACTATTACAGATGCAGCGCATATTTGAGCCGCATTTGCGACTATCGCTCTGGGCTCTCAAAGACGGCGATCGATTTAAGTCGTCGTTCAAGGTGATGCTCCATGCACTTGGTGGCAAGATCCGAAACTTCACGGGTTGCGGCGCTCTCGGGCAGCGAAAGTGCATAGTTCAACTGTCCGCCAACAATGCTTTGAATAATTTTGAACGCATCCGATGAGATGGTCACCCCACTGCGACAATTTCGACATTGTCCCCCACCACGAAACAAATCGAATGCAATCAACTCGCTCCCAGGTGCACCACAACCGACACAACTCTCTACGTGTGCTCCGACACCCTCGACCACCAACAACTTGAAATAGAACGCCGCCAGCACGAGCGCCGAGTCGTTCTCTGAAAGCCACTGCAGTGCACCAACCAACATCTTGTATAAATGCTCTGTCGGTTCACCATCCATGCCCAGTTGGTCGATCGCTTCGAGCATCGCTAATCCGCGGGTCAAACGATCCAAATCTGTGTAAAGTCCGCGCGCGCTGGTCACGAGTTCAACTTGACTCACGGTGTCGAGATCCTTGCCAGAACTCAGCAACACATCGATGTGACTCAATGGTTCGAGTCGCGACCCAAATCTTGACGACATCTTGCGTACACCATTGGCGACCGCACGAACTTTGCCGTGTTCAAGCGTCATCATCACGATGATTCGATCAGATTCGCGAAAATCATAAGTGCGAAGCACAACCGCCTTGTCGCGATACAGGCTCATGAGTCAACACCACCGAAACGACGATCACGTCTTTGAAAATCACCAATCGCCATTTGAATATGTTCAACGTCGCACTTCAACCACGGCACGTTCAGAAAAACAAGTTCGCTATATGCAAGTTCCCACATCAGCGACTCTGGCACCCGGGTTGGTGAGCCTAAAACCAAGACCAAATCTGGCTCACCAGAAGCTGGCGACAAAAGTGTCGCCGCAAGTTTTGCTTCGTCAATGTTCTGAGCAACACCAAGCTGAGCAACCGCATTGACGAACCTCTCTTGTCCGTCGGCGCATGTATCAACCACGACGATCAACCCACCATCGGCGATCACGGAAACTCGATCGCCCGAACGATGTCCGCCATGTGCCTCGATTATCGAATTGCAGATTTCAGTACGCTCGAGCGAAGTTGCCGCCCCTGAATAAGGATAAATTGACAACCATCGCACCCCAACTCCGCTGACCGAGCGAACAAGTGCATCGATTTGTGATTTCCATTGTGCTGGCGTTGTCTTCAGCCACTCGACGATCGTGCCCGCACACACCAAGACATGGGCCAAATCACTGTTCACATTGCGTGCCACTTTGACCATGGTGATATTCTCTCACTTTCACCCGACCCGATTCGCCAACCAATAGTTGTTAGCGTTCCGTAGATGAATTCGAATCTCCTCCACGTGGCGTGCATCATGGATGGCAACGGTAGATGGGCTGGTAAACGAGGTCTACCGCGCACTGCTGGCCACACGGCAGGAGAAGAATCTCTGGCAGACATTGTTCGTGCGGCGTCAAAACGCGAAGTCGACTACTTAACAGTGTTTGGTTTCAGCACCGAAAATTGGGTTCGCCCGCGCGCCGAGGTGCGACACATCCTGGGTCTGCACAAAAAACTATTTGGACGAATAAAAGAACTCAATGAAAACAATGTCCGCATCAATTGGATTGGCCGACCGTTCGACGAACCGGGCTCGCGTACACCGCTTTATGTGCAGCGAGCCATTCGCAAGGCGATCGATGACACATCAAAAAACACCGGCATGGTTTTGACGGTGGCGTTTGACTATGGCTCGCGCAGTGAACTCACTCGTGCAGCGGTAAAACTCGTGACTAGCGACCAAGAACTGACCCCGACAAATCTGCAGTCATGGCTCTACGATGCCTCGTTACCGCCGGTGGACGTGCTCGTTCGCACATCAGGTGAATCTCGTATATCGAACTTCTTGCTATGGCAAATCAAATCGGCAAAAATATATTTTACAGAGAGACCATGGCCGGATTTTGACGATGTCGATCTGGATGCAGCAATTGCGTTGACGAAGATTTAATTTTAGTTAGTGACTGGCTAATGGCACCGAATATCGCTGACCAAGAAATTCTCGATGCGTTGCGTCGTGTCACCAATGAACTGGCAAACGCCGAAGAACGTCAGGGCCAAGATGAAATGGCTGTGCTCGTTGGTCGGGCTTTACGCAAGAACCGACACCTGATCGTGCAGGCCGGCACCGGCACGGGTAAGACCCTTGGTTACTTGGTGCCAGCAGTTATTTCAGGGCGACGAATCGTCGTGTCCACCGTTACCAAAGCATTGCAAGATCAACTTTCACAAAACGATCTACCTCTGTTGGCGGCGGCGTTGAACCCGATTCTCGATCATCAATTGACCTGGACGGTATTGAAAGGTCGCAGCAATTATCTTTGTCGCCAACGCATCGCAGAACTAGCAGATCGATCGCAATCAAAACTTGAAATTGACGAAGTGTCAGTACGAACGAAAGCCGACGTGAAAAAACTTGTCGAATGGTCTGGCACAACCAAAACAGGCGACGAGGGCGAGCTCGATTGGCAACCGCAAAGAAATGCGTGGTCAATGGTCAGCGTTACAAGCGAAGAATGCCCCGGTGCGTCCAGATGTCCGCAAGGAGAAAATTGTTTCGCTGAGCGTGCGCGTGCGCAAAGTCAGACCGCCGATATTGTCATCGTCAATGGTTGGCTCTATGCGCTCGACATCGTCACACAAGGCACGATCATCGGCGAACACGACGTCGTAGTTTTCGACGAAGCCCACGAACTCGAAGACGTCGTCACAGATTCTGCTGGTCTGGCTCTTTCTCCGAGTCGAATAATTTCAATCGGCTCGGCGATGCGATCGATCATTCGCGACGATGCGATGTCGGGTGGCTTCGCCAAGAGTGCCGCAAGATTGCGCGATGCAATTGTGCCGTTCATCAACAAACGTGTGGCCCTACCCCTTGACAGTGAATCTCGCGAGACTCTCGTCGAGGTTCGCGGTCGCGCCAATGACGCCTTAGAGTCTTTGCGCACGATTGCCACAAACGACGAATCGGCCAAGCAAAGAAGGCTGCGTGCCCAGTCGCTATGCACTCGGTTCATCGAAGATCTTGATCTCGCACTCGCCGATCGCAGCGGATTCGTCGCTTATGTCTCGGGCAACGCCGATCGTTGCTCACTCGAAATGCGACCACTGAATATAGGACCGACCCTGCACGAGGCGGTTTGGTCACAGCGCACGGCGATTCTTACCAGTGCGACAATTCCAACGAACCTGCCCCAAAGAATCGGCTTGACTGCTGACAGTTTTGACGCATGCCATGTGGCCAGCCCATTTGATTATGAAAACAACTCGCTGTTGTATTGTGCCTCCCATCTTCCAGACCCCGCTCAAGGTATGCGCGACAACGCGGTGCACAAAGAAATTTTTGAGTTGATCAACGCTGCAGGCGGCAGAACCTTGGCATTGTTCACGAGTTACGCAAGACTCAACGCGGCCTACGACGCCTTGGCGGACAAATTCAAGTTCGAAATTCTCAAACAAGACGATCTGCCAAAAATGGAGTTGTTGAGAAAGTTCGCGGCCAGTGAATCAACTTGTCTGTTCGCGACGCAAAGTTTCTTTCAAGGCGTAGACGTGCCCGGCCAAACACTGAGTTGCGTGATAATCGACCGACTGCCGTTTCCTGTGCCGACTGATCCGTTGATGAGCGCTCGTCGTGATGCCTACGGCAAGTCGGCGTTCACGGCAATCGACATACCGATTGCCGCTACAAAACTTGCTCAAGCGGCAGGACGCCTGATTCGCACTCAAACAGACATGGGCGTAGTTGCCGTGCTAGATCCGCGACTCGTAACCAAAAGTTACGGTAAAGCAATTATCGAGATGTTGCCACCCATGGAGTTCACCAACAAAATTGAACGCGCCACAGAGTTTTTGACCTACGCGGTGAGCAAGCGATAACCCATGCCACGCACCGTGGCGATTATCTTCGGGTCTTCTGCCGACTCTTCAATCTTCACCCTGAGACGTCGAATATGGGCGTCGACCAATCGACTATCACCAAGGTATTCATAACCCCAGACCAACTCAAGCAACTGGTCTCGTGACAAAACCTTGTTTGCATTTTCCATGAAAATGTGCAACAGCCGATACTCGGTTTTGGTCAACGGCAGTTCGACGCCGCCCTTCAGGACAATCCCCTGATCACTGCGCATCTCGATGTCGCCCACGACGAATCGATCCAACTGCGCTGCCGAAGCCGACAACAAGGTGGTGCGTCGCAATGCCGCACGAATACGCGCGGCCAGTTCTTTTGGAACAACCGGCTTAGTCACGTAGTCGTCGGCTCCTGCCTCCAACCCCGCAACAAGATCATGTGTATCTGTTTGCGCGGTGACCATGATGATCGGGACGAGACTCTTGCGGCGAAGCTCGCGGCAAACATCGAAACCCGACATGTCGGGTAATCGCAGATCAAGCAAAACTAGGTCGACAGTTTCGGCACTGAAAGTTGCCAGACCCGAGGTGCCATCTGACGCCTCGATTACGTTGTAGCCCTCATCTTCTAAGGCCAGACTCAACGCTGCCCGTATGTCATGGTCGTCTTCAATGAAAAGAAGCTTTTGCACGGTGTTCTATTCTGCCCTGAAGTTGAGATTTGTTACAGAAATAGCACAGTTTTATTGGGGATCTGTCAAATTAGCCAAGCAGTATGGGGTCATCACACCGGCGGGTCGTCATGCTCCCCCTTGATACCCGCCGGTGGGGGTTGGCAAAAATCCCGCAATGCTTGAAGTGTGCAAGCGAAATTCACGACCGATCCAAACCGAATTTTTCAACCGTTTCTATCGACAGCGAAAAATCTACGCGGTCTGCGCGGTCGGATGATCCTGTATTTCAGTCTCAGTGCTTTTGCTGCGGCAATTTCATTGAGCATTGTCACCTACGCATCAACGCGGGCGTATTTATTGGATCAAAGATCCGAATTTGCGACCAGTCAAGCGATCAACAACGCGCAGTTGTTGCGCACGCTAGTTGGCGTCAATCCACAAGACGCGGGTGACATCGTCACCAACATCCGCACAGAAAATGGTGGCTATGCGGTTCTGCACCTAGTCGATGATGACGCATTTTTCGCCCAAGAACCATTGCGGTTCACCCAGTCGAACTTGCCGGCCGAACTTCTCACGCAAACGCTCGAAAGAAAAAGCGGTCGTCAACGATTTGAATTTGACGGCCAACCATATGAAGCACTCGGTATCTCGATCTCTTCGATTTCGGGACAATACTTCGAGGCATTTCCGCTGACCGATGTTGAACGTACGCTCAACACAATTCGTACAACCTTGATTTTCGGAATCATTCTGATCACGCTCGCTGGCGGTGTTTTGGGATTCTCAAGCAGCAACACCGTGCTACGACCATTGCGACGAGTTGCATCTGTGGCAACTGACATTGCGTCTGGTGGTTTGGATGTTCGCCTCGAGGATGAGCGCGATCCAGAACTTGCGCGACTCGCTAGTTCTTTCAACAACATGGTTGATGCCGTTCAAACTCGCATTCAGCGTGAAACCCGTTTCGCCAGCGATGTAAGTCACGAACTGCGCTCACCAGTCACTGCCCTGGTTGCTGCCGTTGAGGTGATGCAAGCCCGACGGGACGATCTGAGTGATCGAAACCGACAGGCATTCGACATCATTGCCAGCCAAGTGCGCCGCTTTGACCGTACGGTTCTGGATTTGCTCGAACTTTCTCGCCTTGACGCCGGTGCAGGAAAAACTCAGGAAGAAACCGTGAATCTTGCTGATCTGGTCAAGCGAGTTGTGCATCGTCACGGCTTTGATCAAGTTGCGTTCGCTACGACTCTTAATCTCGACGACCAAACAGTGCTCGACAAGCGACGAATTGAACGCATCGTTTTGAACTTGCTCGAAAATGCTCGCGATCACGCGGGCGGAGCAACCGCAATTTCGGTTACGGGCGACGAAAAAACTATGCGAATCATTGTCGAAGATAGTGGTGCTGGCGTTGCCCAAAGCGAACGCGAACGAATTTTTGATCGGTTTGCGCGTGGCACTGCATCGCGCAACAGCATTGGCAGCGGTCTTGGCCTGGCAATCGTGCAAGAGCATGCCAAAGCACTTGGCGGCAAAGCATGGGTAGAGACGAACAGCAACGGCGGTGCCAGATTTATCGTTTCGATCATTCGCCAAGATCCCAATCAAACAGCACGGTTATTTTAATGTCGAAGTTGGTGGCTCTCGTTGCAGTTTTGGTTATCAGTGCCTGCGGCGTGCCGAGCGCAAGCAAAGTTGTCCCACTTTCTGAGTCAGAACTGCCCCCTGAACTCAGCGAGCAAACGACGACGACTTCAACGACAACGACCGTCCTCGTCACAGAACCAGTCGAAGAGACGACGACATCATTGTCTGAAGTGCTCTCCGAACCAGTCGAACTTTATTACATCAGCGCAAATCGTGTGGTCGCCACAACTCTGACGATCGTCAGCCCAGCCACGACCTCGCAGGTTCTGGCTGCATTAATCGCCGGCCCACCAACAGGCGACAACGGACTCGGACTGCGCAGCGCGCTACCCACAAGTCTAAGTGCCGAGATCAAAATCTCAAAAGGCATCGCCCAAATCGACACGACGGCACAGTTCTTGAGCTCGCTCTCGCCAATTGATCAACGCCTAGCGATTGCGCAACTTGTAATGACCTTCACGCGTCGACCCGGGATCGGTCAAGTAATTTTCACGGTTGATGGTGCAAATGTTGCGGTTCCGCGCGGTCGAGGCAATCTAGCCACACCGGGATCTGCCGTAAGTTTTGACGATTACTCTTCGCTATTGGTCGCCCCGACGGGCTGATCAATTAATAGCCGAGGCGTTCAACACGATCTACTCGGTGTTGCCAGTCTTTGTCCACGACGACGAACAATTCAAGAAACGCACCCTCGGGCATTTGCTTTCGCACTTCGATGCCCACCGCTTTGAGAACACTGCCAGATTTACCGATGACCATGCCCTTTTGACTTTTTCTCTCGACGATGATTTCACATCGCACACGCGGCCACTCCCACTCGGTAACTCGCGTGGCAATTGAATATGGCAACTCGTCTCGCGTTACCGCAAGCAATTGCTCTCGTACAAGTTCTGCCACCCATTGGGCTTGCGGTGTTTCTGAGACCATTTCAGGTGGAAACATCGCCTGACCCTCTGGCGCACGCTTGATCAACTCGGCAATCAATTGCTCGACTCCATCTCCGGTCATCGCCGAGAGTGGAAAATAATCGGCAGCACCCAGCGAAGAAACGCTGGCCAGTTGGGCGAGAACTTTCGCCGAACTTGCAGAGTCAGTTTTATTCAACACGACTATCGCTTTTGAAATATTTAGTTGTTCGCTGACCCATTTGTCACCGGAGCCAAATGGCTGTGTCGCGTCGATCACCAGACAAACGATGTCCACGTCGCGCATCGATTCAAGCGCGGTTGCGTTGACGCGTTCGCCCAGCGCGGTTGTCGCCTTATGCAAACCTGGCGTGTCCACAAAAACAAGTTGAGTGTCGCCGCGATTTAAAATACCTCGCACACGGGTGCGAGTCGTCTGAGGTTTGTCCGAGACGATGCTGACTTTCTTGCCAACTATCGCATTGAGCAGGGTCGACTTGCCTACATTTGGTCTGCCAACCAAAGAAACGAATGCAGTGCGCACGTCCAAAGGCTACCGAGATGCGACTAGGCAATCTGGCAGAATTGAACAATGCTAAGTATCAACTGGCGAAAATGGTTCGACCGAATGCAACCACAAACTTTGCAGATTGCGGCGATGCTGCTTTATCTGAATGGGTTTTTTGCCCTGATCAGCGTGATCGACAAGACGGATTACTTGGGTCATCTGCGTGGTCGATTTGCATTTGGTCTGGTAATTGGTCTGGTGGTTGTTGCACTACATGCACTTTCAGGAATTTTCATGGCCAATGATCTGAAACTTGGCTACAAGTTTGCCGTCGTCGCCGCTTTCTCGCCCTTCGTGTTGCGGTACTGGGCATTCAGTGATTTAGAGCGAATCAGCAGCTTCAAGTTCTCTTTTTATGACAAATTAACTGGTGGCAGTACCCTGAGTTTGATTTTTGAGGTTGCTTTGTGCGCACTGATATTGCATCCGCAAAGCAGAAACCACCAAAAGATTTGGTACCACTGACACTTCGTTTTTAAGCCTGCCTATCTGCCACACTTGAGATATGCCAAGACTGATAATCAAAGGTGTCGACGAACTCAAAGCCCAAGTGGGTAATCACCTCGGATTTTCTGATTACCTCACAATCACTCAAGATCAGGTCATCCGCTTTGCCGATGCAACCGGTGATCATCAGTGGATTCACATCGATATCGAGCGCGCCAAAGCCGGCCCATTCGGTGGTCCGATCGCACACGGATATCTCACGCTGTCACTTGGCCCCGTCTTGCTGCCTCAAATATTCGCCGTCGAAGGTGTGGCAATGGGCGTCAATTACGGCACGAACAAAGTTCGTTTTCCATCACCAGTGCCAGTGGGCTCGAAGCTTCGCGCAGGCGCAAAACTTTTGAGTGTCGAAGATGTAACTGGTGGCGTACAAGTAACCCTCGAGACAACTTTTGAAGTGGAAGGCGCGAAAAAGCCTTCGTGTGTCGCCGAAGTTGTCTTTCGCTATTACTTGTAAAGATTTATCTGAAGTTGTTCATTACTTCGGCAAACAACTCGACCGTTTCAGAACTCGGATAATCGGCGCACCAGGGTATAAACCCGCTGCAGCCTAGGTCGATATATTTTTGAACTTTTTCGGTGACTTGTTCGACGGTGCCGACAAGATTGTTCTTTTGCCAATCATCAAACGGGTCGGCTCGCAGACTCAGTGAACCGGCAGCCTTCATCTCTTTTTCGGTTCGGCGAACGAACACATCTGGCGACCAGGTTTTGCGAATCTCTGATTCGTCACGACCGACGGCTACGCAATGACCTTTCAGAATTTCACGTTTTCGGGCGAACTCTTCGGGGCTGCCACCAAAGTTTGAATAGTCGGCATAACGCGCAACGACTCGCAGCGTCAGTTGTTCACCTCCGCCACCGATCCAGATTGGCGGATGTGGTTTTTGCAGCGGCTTGGGGTCGCAGTTGCCACGAACCAAGTTGTAGTACTTGCCGGAATAATTCGTCTCTTCTTGGGTCCACATTGAGCGCACGATTTCAACGCACTCACGCAACATCGCAATACGCACTTTTGGTTCAGGAAAATCGAACCCATAACCACGACATTCGTTCTCATACCAACCCGCACCGATACCCCAGTCAAGTCGACCACCTGAAATCACATCGAGCGTCGAGGTGATTTTTGCCAACAAACTCGGTTCGCGATACAAATTGCACCCGACCATTTGGCCGAGTCTAATTTTGGATGTTCGCTGACTCATCGCCGCCATGACCGTCCAGCATTCAAACACCGCCTCATGAGCCGGACGTGGCACGTTATGAAAGTGGTCGTAGACCCAGATCGAGTCGTAACCAAGTTTTTCTGCCAACTGGGCGATCTCGACTGCTTTGTTCCATTTAGCAACTGGGTCAGAGATAGAAACAAGTTCCATTTTCCAACCCTGCGGAATAAAAACGCCGAACGTCGTGTGCTGTTTAGCCGTCACAACGGCAGGTCTCCGGTCGCAAGCTTTGTTGAGCCGTGATCTTTGTAAGCGGCAATAGTGCGTTGGGCGATGCGCATTTGATGAATCTCATCGGCGCCGTCGGCGAAGCGGCTCCATCGGGCTTGTTGCAACATGTGCGCCAGTGGTGTGTCGGTTGAATAGCCGAGCGCACCATGCACCTGAATCGCACGATCGATAATTCTCCACAAACTATTGGCGACGAAATGCTTCGCCATTGAAACTTCTGAGGTGAAACTCTGGCCGTTTTCAATTTTGTATGCCGCATGCAAGACCATCAACTTGCATTGGTAAAGCTCCATTGAAGAGTCGGCGATCAGCCATTGAATACCCTGTTTCTCGGCAAGCACCGAGCCGTGCGAATAACGCTTCAGCGCACGGTCGACCATCATGTCGAGCGCGATCTCTGCTTGACCGATCCAGCGCATGCAATGTGCGAGTCGTGCTGGCCCGAGGCGATACTGACCCAGCAAGTGACCTTGTCCTCGCCCACCCAACATATTTTTCGCCGATACACGAAGATCTTGGATCAAAATCTCGCAGTGATTATGGCCACCCGACATAGTTTCGACGTCTCGTACGATGTTGAAACCTTCGCTGGGTATATCAACGATGAAGCACGAGTTCGCGGCCTGGGGCAGATCAGGATTGTCTTCGGTGCGCGCGACCAACAGCGCAAACTGCGCGCCACGCGCCCCCGAAATAAACCATTTATGTCCGTTGATCACCCATTCATCGCCGTCTTGATA
>CAMDEC010000006.1 GCA_945893395.1 Bifidobacterium breve | reverse complement strand
GAAATCGCGGTCGAAATATTTTTGGCTGGAGGCCTCAAATGGTCGGAGATTCCGAGCATCATTGAGTCAACCATGCAACACCATGATGGTCAAATACCAAATACGGTCGACGATATTTTAGAAGCCGACCGACTGGCGCGTGAATGGGCGACGAAGGAGACAAAGTAATTGAGTTCTTTTTACACGAAGTTTCGTGACGAGATCGCTGCGGGTGGTGCAGTCGATCCGCAAAAACCAAAAAATAATTCTGCGACGACCGCAATCACCGGCGCCGTAGTCGTCGGGCTACTGGTTTGGCTGGGTGTAAAGAACCCGTGGTCGCTGGTTTTCGTGGCCGGCTTGATCGTCTCGGTTTTTTTGCATGAACTCGGCCACTTTCTGACCGCTCGACGCAGCGGCATGAAGGTGACGCAGTTCTACATGGGCATGGGACCACGAGTGTTCAGTTTTCAGCGCGGCGAGGTCGAATTTGGTTTGCGTGCTCTGCCGATTGGCGCTTTTGTTCGCATCGTGGGCATGAACAATTTGGATGAGTCCGACCCGCAAGACGAGCCCCGCACATATCGTCAGCAGTCGTATCCGAAGCGAATGCTCGTGATCACTGCCGGCAGCTTGATGCATTTGATTATCGCGATCGTGCTATTCATTGGCATCTATTCGACCGCCGGTCGATTTGGTGATACGGGCAAACTTTTGATTTATGGCGCGCCGGCGATTGACTCTGCTGCAGCAAAAATTGGTTTGCGTGAAGGTGATCAAATCGTGGCGATTGATGACAAGCAGATAACTTCACGAAGCGAATTAATTTTTGCGATCGTTGAAAATCAGCCAGGAGCAATCGTCACTGTGCAATATCTGCGCGAAGGTCAGGTGGGCGTCGAGCAGGTTGCACTTGGAGCAAACCCAGCCAACCCGAAGGTCGCATTCTTGGGTGTTGCATCAGACTCATATCGCTATGTGCGCCAAAATCCATTTGATGCGGTGCGACTTGGGCTGTTTGATGTTGCTCGAACCGCGAGAGATTCGGTATCAGGTCTATTCGTGGTGCTTAATCCGAAAAATATATTTTCAAATGTCGTCGCCGACGAACCAGACATGATGACGCGACCAACGACGGTTGTCGGGGCGAGCCAAGTTGGCGGAGAGATCGGTCGCAGCGAGGGCCTTAAAGGCGTTCTGATGTTGCTCGCCAGTGTCAACATTTTTGTGGGGGTGTTCAACATGATGCCGCTTCTGCCATTTGATGGTGGTCATGCGGCGATTGCCACATATGAGCGCGTTCGTTCGCGTCGTGGGCGCGTTTATCGTGCAGATGTCGGCAAGATGATTCCGGTGGCGACGACCGTGGTGGTTTTGCTCGTAACGTTGATGTTTGCGGGCCTTTATTTGGATATCACGAGCCCGCTCGGCTAAAAAGATTCTGAGATTTGGGTGCGCACATGACGAAACGTGATTCAAAAAATTACCAGCGCAAAAAGACCCGTCAAATTCAGGTCGGCAAAGTTTTGGTCGGCGGCGGCGCGCCGATCAGCGTGCAGTCGATGACGATCACAAAGACGGCCGACGTCGAAGGCACGCTGCAACAGATTTATGCGCTGGCGGCGGCGGGTTGCGACATCGTGCGTTGCACTTGCAACGATGCGGCTGCCGCCGAGGGCTTGGCCAAAATTGTGCCGCGCTCGCCGGTGCCGATAATCGCCGATATTCATCATCAATATCGCATGGCGCTTGCCGCACTTGAAGCGGGTGTGCACGGTTTGCGCCTCAACCCTGGCAATATCCGTAAACCAGAACACATTAAGGCCGTCGCCTCGGAGGCTCGCGATCGGGGCGTGTCAATTCGAATCGGTGTGAACGGTGGCTCATTAGATTCGGATCTTTACGAAAAACATGGCGGGCTAACAGCGTTGGCGATGGTCGAATCGGCGCAGCAAGAGTTGAGATATTTCGAAGAAGTTGATTTCAACTTGGTCAAGATTTCGGTCAAGGCTTCTAATGTCGTGTTGATGGTTGACGCCTATCGCATGCTGAGTGAGATCACTGATTTTCCGTTGCATCTTGGTGTCACTGAAGCGGGGCCCCTGCCTGGGGGACTAGTAAAAGCCACCGCGGGCATCGCCACATTGTTGCTTGAAGGCATTGGTGACACGATTCGCTACAGCCTTACGGCCGACCCGATTGAAGAAGCCCGGGCCGGTCGGCTGTTGCTTGAATCTCTTGGATTGCGCGAGCGGAAAAATGTCGACTTGATTGCGTGTCCGAGTTGTGGTCGAGCAGAAGTTGATGTGATCGACATTGCCCAGCGTGCGCAACAGGCTTTCGCTGACAAAAAGTTGCCGCTTCAAATTGCAGTTATGGGTTGCGTGGTCAATGGTCCTGGTGAGGCCCGTGAAGCCGACTTGGGCATCGCCGCTGGCAACAAACGCGGGCACTTGTTTGTCAAAGGGCGCAATGTCGCCGTCGTGCCAGAAAGTGAAATGGTTGAGGCTTTAGTTGAGTGGGCGACTTTCATTCATGAGCATGGCACGGAAGCCGCGCTGAAACGGGTCGACACCACGATTGCCGAGCGAGAAGCGGCGAAAGATCGCAATGCTGCGTTGGCCGAAAAAGGTGATGATGTAAATCATGACCAAGAGCGAATCGTCGAAATTCGTCGCACGGTCGCTGAAAAATAGTCAGTTTTTAGCAAACAACTCGTTGTGGCTGTGTTGCAAGGCCGTCGGCAAGCGAAGTAGTTGACGTTTGGTTAGTGCAGGCAGTCGCCTGCGGACGGCAAGCGACTGTGGAAGTTGAGCCACCAAACCAAATGTTGCGCATCGCTGGATGGCTCGTTCGAGCGAACCCGAACCGTGGCGAAAGGCGAGCCCGAGTGCCGCCGCCGTGTCGGCCAAGTCGAGGCAGTATCCGTTTGGGAAAACCTCGAGTTCGCGCGACAGGTATCGCAGCACCCATGTGGCGCTGGGGCCGATGACGCCGAGCCAATATGTTTCGACATAGTCACCACACGCGTCGAAACCGGATGCGGTCAATACCGGGTCAACCCATTCAGAGACAAAGATTTCGGTGTTTGTGAAGTCGCAAATGTTTGAAGCCATAGTGATTTGTGTGCGTCTGTTCGAAGTTTTGGCCGGCAATTTAAGGCAGAATATTGCGGTGGAAAATAACGGCGTCGACCAAGCAGTGCGTGCAGCCAAGCAGATTGTTGCTGCATCTTCAAAAATAACTGTGTTGACAGGAGCCGGCATTTCAACTGACTCGGGGATTCCAGACTTTCGTGGACCGAATGGTTTATGGACCAAGAATCCCGATGCTGAGCGGGCGGCGACGTTGCAGTTTTATCTGCAAGACCATCAACTACGCCAGAGGTCTTGGCAAAATCGCGCGAAATGGATCAACAACAACCCACAACCCAATGACGGTCATCGTGCATTGCTTTCGATTGAAGAGCGCGAATCACTCGTTGCCATCGTCACACAAAACGTCGATGAGTTGCATCAACAAGCGGGTCACGACCCAAGCAAAGTTCTAGAAGTACACGGCACTTTGCATCGCACATGTTGTTGGGACTGCAAAGATCGCCGTCCGATGACTGAAGCATTAGATCGAGTTTTGGCGGGTGATCCAGATCCGAAGTGTGAACTTTGTGGCGGCATTCTCAAGAGTGACACGATCTTGTTTGGTCAGTCGTTGGATCAAGATGTGATGGACCGCGCAATGCAGGCGAGCACCGAATGCGACGTGTTTTTGGCCGTCGGCACTTCTCTTTCGGTTTTTCCGGCGTGCAACACCTTGCCGAGAGCAAAAAGTTCTGGCGCCAAAATAGTCATCGTCAATGGTCAGCCAACTGAAATGGATAAATACGCCGAGGTGATTGTGAACGCGCCGATTTCCGAAGTTTTGCCCGAAATTTGTAGCGTCGTGAAATCTTGACAAAAACGGTAGGGTATTGATATGTCCAGTTTTCGCGAACTACTCGCTGCTGCCAAGTCGAAGATTCAAGAAGTCGACACGCAGACCGCCGCAGAAAAAATTGCGGCGAAGCAGGTCGTAGTTTTGGATGTCCGCGAGCCCGACGAGTTCGAACAAGGCGCACTGAAAAATGCTGTGCATATTCCGCGCGGGCATCTTGAGGCGCAAGTCGAATCAAAGATCGTCGATAAAAATTCTCCAGTAATCGTCTATTGCGCAGGCGGTGTGCGCAGTGCTTTTGCCGCCGAGACACTGCAAGAGTTGGGCTACACCAGTGTGCTCAGCATGGCTGGTGGCTTTGGCAAATGGAAAGACGAAAACCGCGAGTGGTCAACACCGGCACAGTTGTCGGCAGAGCAGAAAAATCGGTATCAACGGCATGTGCTGTTGCCCGAGGTCGGTATTGAAGGTCAGACAAAGTTGCTTTCGAGCAAGGTGTTGTTGCTAGGTGCTGGTGGGCTTGGCTCGCCAGCGGCGATGTATTTGGCGGCAGCCGGTGTCGGCACGCTAGGCATCGTGGATATGGACGTAGTTGATGCTTCGAACTTGCAGCGTCAAATTTTGCACAACCTCGATCGAGTTGGAGACCGCAAAGTTGACTCGGCGAAAAAAACTTTGACGATGCTGAACCCCGATGTGGATGTCGTTACTTACGACACGCGACTTTGCGCTGAAAATGTAATTGAAATCCTGACGGGTTACGACGTGATTGTGGATGGTGCGGATAACTTTCCAAGTCGGTATCTGCTCAACGATGCCAGCGTCAAACTTGGCATTCCGGTTGTGCACGGCTCAATATTCAGATTTGAAGGCATGGTCAGTGTGTTCCACCCGATTCTTGGCCCGACATATCGCGACATGGTGCCAGAGCCGCCACCGGCAGAATTGGCCCCGAGTTGTGCCGAGGCTGGAGTGCTGGGTGTATTGCCTGGAATCGTCGGTTCGATTCAAGCGCTGGAAGCGTTGAAGTTGATCCTTAATTTGGGCGATTCGTTGATCGGCAAAATCTTGACAATTGATACGACCGAAATGTCGTTTCGCACTTTCAAGTTGCAACGTGATCCGAAGAATGCTGTGACGTATGACAATCGAGAGAGAATTCAAATTCGTGATCTCGAAGGTGCCTGCTCACCGTGGCTCTCAAAATAATTGCATAGCCAACAAGCCAGATATCTAGTTGAACTCAGTCGCACGACCTCAAGTCGTATGATTATCTAGTGCGATTTGCCATTGTTGGGGCTGGGTTTTCAGGAGCGGTTGTCGCTCGAGAATTAGCGCAGGCGGGCCACAAAGCCATGGTTTTTGATGCCCGTGACCATGTTGCCGGCAATTGTTTTACAGCGCGTCACGACACGGGCGTGATGATCCATAAATATGGTCCGCACATTTTTCATACACAGCACGAACATGTTTGGGAGTACATCAATCGTTTTGGTGAAATGATGCCGTATCGGCACAAAGTCAAGGCGATTTCGCAGGGCGCAATGTATTCGTTGCCGGTGAACCTAAAGACGATCAACCAGTTTTTTGACCGCGATTTTGATGCCCAGCAAGCCGAAGAATTTATTCAGAGCAAGGCTGACACGACGATCACCAACCCGGTTTCATTCGAAGACCAAGGTTTGCGATTCGTCGGTCGAGAGTTGTACGAGGCGTTTTTCGCGGGTTATACGTCAAAGCAGTGGGGGGTTGATCCAAAAGAGTTGCCTGCAAGTATTTTGGCGAGACTGCCTGTGCGCTTTACGGAAGACGACTCATATTTCAACCACCCGTATCAGGCGATACCCAAAGATGGTTATACACCGATAGTCGAGGCGATTCTGGATCACCCGTCGATTTCAGTGCGGCTCAACACGAAGTTCGTGCCGAGCGAGTCGAGCGAGTTTGGTGAATTCGACCATGTTGTCTGGACCGGGCCAATCGATGCGTACTTTAATTTTGAATTCGGACGATTGGGCTACCGAACCCTGGATTTTTTGCCCGAGGTAAGTGACGGCGATTATCAGGGTCACCCAGTTGTCAACTACTGCGATGTCGAGGTGCCGTATACGCGAATCACCGAGCACAAACACTTCGCACCTTGGGAGACTCACTCTCAAACAGTTGTCTATCGCGAGTTTTCACGACTTTGTGGCGAGACTGATACGCCTTATTATCCGATTCGATTGGTCAAGGAAAAAGAGCAGTTGCTGCAATATGTGCAACGGGCTCGCAGCGCCAAAGGCGTGACATTCATTGGCAGACTTGGCACCTACCGTTATCTAGACATGGATGTGACGATTCATGAAGCACTGTCGGCGTCAAAAGTGATGCTGGATTGTTTGACCGCGAAAAAATCGTTGCCGAGTTTTTCGGTTGATCCGATGGCGTGATGAATAATTTTTTGTTGCAAAGACTGACTCTGCCGCGTGCAGAGACAACCGAGCCGTTGCTGTATGTGCGCGCTGAAGGTAATGCACCGATCGTAGATGGTCGGGTTCTTTTGCATGCGGGCGCTGAACTCAGTTTTGATACTTCATTTGGGGTTTTTGCCGCTGGTCGTTGGCGACGGCTGAGCACCATCGAGAATCTCTTCGTGACTGTTTATGCAACCGGGTCTGGTCGAATCGAAATTGTGGGCGTTAGTGCCAAGTTGTTCGGCTTGAAACAAACAGAAAAAGTCGTTGCCTCGACCGTCATTGCGTTGAACGGCAAGACGACGATCGAAGTGCCAGATTTTTCTGGGGCGAATTATGGAAGCTATTTCGTTCGACTCAGCGCAGAGCAGACCGATGTTGTGGTTACCGGTGGAGAATGGACGACGACCACGAATGTTGCGCGCGAGATCAGGCTTTCGCTGTCGATAACCACTTTTAATCGCCAAGATTATGTCAAGCCGACCGTGGCAAAAGTTTTGCATCTTGAAAAAACGGTCGAAACACTGCGCGGCAAACTGCGTGTGCTCGTGGTCGACAACGCACGAAACATCGAATTTGATACCGAACAAAATGCGCCGATCACGGTCGTGCAGAATCCCAACTTGGGTGGTGCTGGTGGGTTCGCTCGCGGAATCATTCATCTGCGCAACGAAGGTTGGTCGACACATATTTTGTTGATGGACGATGACATCACTCTCGAACCAGATGCCCTCGTGCGAACCTATGCATTGTTTAGTTTTGCGCGTGACGAAAAATTATGCATTCATGGAGCGATGCTCAGCGAAGAGCGAGGTTGGATGCAGTTTGAAGCGGGCTCGAAATATCGTTGGCGATCGCTGTATCCGTTGCGGGCGATTGGTCGTGAAGACGACTTGCGTGAGCGCAAATTAGTGCTGCGCGATGCGCGCGAAAAGAAGTTCGCCTATACGGCGTGGTGGTATACGGCATTTCCGGTGATGATCACGCGGGATAACCCGTTACCAATTTTTGTGCGTGGCGACGATGTGAGTTTTGGTTTGCTGCATACCGGCAAGCACAGCGTTACTTTGAACGGCGTGATCGTCTGGCACGCAGATTTTGGTCTGAAAAACAACCCGTCTTCGTTGTTTTATGAAAAGCGCAATTTTGCGATCATCGACACGCTCGTGTTTGACAGGCATCACTGGTGGCACTTGGCGCGACGGTTCATAGCGTTGTGTTTCAGAAACTTGTTCTCGATGCGTTACGCCAGCGTCGAATACATGATTCGCGGTGTGCGTGCATATCTGCAGGGCCCGGCGGCGTTGATCGCCACGGATCACTCGGCGCTACACGATGATTTGCGCAAAGTCTCTGAAGAAAAACCCGCACCGCTGTCGGCAGAATTGGCTGCGGTGAAAATCACCAAACCAAGGATCAAGCCGATCCGCTTGATTGGTTTTGCACTGGCCGTGCCACTTATCGGTGGCTACGTCTTGCCCAAGGCGTTACGTCGTGATGTCTTAAGAACTGCACCGATTGACTCGCGAGCCGTGGGTTTGGCAACCAGATATAACAGAATTTTGTATCGCCACGACAGACTGCCTGAAGGTTTCGTAGTTGAGCGCGACTCACGTCGGTTTTTTGCGTTATTGCGCGAAGTCTGCGTCGTGACCAAAGAAATTGCGCTGAATTATCGTCGGCTCAAGCGCGAATACCGCGATGCTTATCCGACTCTTGTGAGTGACGAGAGCTGGCAAAAAAAATTTAATAGCTGATTATTTTATTTTGTGAGCGTTGCGCTGGCAGCCAGTAGCGAAAGCCAAGTTGTACGGTCGATCACACCAGTTTGTTTGAGCCCGACACTTTTTTGAAAGCGCTTGAGTTGTTTAGCCGTGCCCGAACCAAAGATTCCATCTGCCTTCATTTTAATTTTGAGTACACGGGCGAGTGCTGTTTGAGCCGTGGCTATAGATGTATGGCGCGAGTTTCGACTGAGTTTGAAAGTTGTGGTGTCGATGCCAAGAAGGCTCAGGACTGTGACGTCAGCAATGCCGTCTATTGGCAGACCGTTGAGTTCTTCGACTTTGCTCACGGCGCTTGCAGTGCCTTTGCCGTATGCGCCATCGGTGGCAAGTTTCTGTTTCTTTTTCAAGCCCAGGGCGACGTTCAGTGCCTTTTGCAACTGAGAAACCGGCTCGCCTCGATTGCCAGCGACTAGAGGTACCGCCAATGGCAAGACACTGTCTGGGTTCGGCGTAATCAGACCTTGGGCGCGAAGTTCGTCGAGTTGCTTGCGCAAAAATAATGTGAACTCGGTGCGACCAGTGGTCGTTAGATGGATGTCGTCGCTGAACCAGCGCGAAGCCGACGGGTCGCTGCTGGCCGCGTTCCAGTCGAGGACAGAAACATTCGGGTTGATTTGCGCGGCAGCCGCCAACGCTGCGTTTGACAATGCATAGTTTTGTGAAGCGCGACGTGTTGACAGGTTGACAAAGATGATTCTTTGCACATTGCGTGCATTTAGCGCGTTAATCACTGCAGCCACATCGCCGGCCATCGTGTTGGGGTCGTCGTTGTATCCCAATTGAACGATTGCAATTTGTGGGAACTGTTCGACGCTCAGCGAATTAACGACGCCGATTGCATCTGGCAAACCTTTGTCTGGTGTGACGCAACTCGGACCGACCATGCAGCGGTTGGCGATGGCTTGAAAATTGACCGAGGGATAGGCTGGCGACATTATTGCCGAGAATTCTGGAACGATGCTCTGACCGATTGAGTCACCGACGAACAACATTGAGCCAACCACACCAGATTCAAGTGGCGCGCCAAAAACTTGTGTCGCTCCGAACCACGGTGCAGGTAAGCCGAATGATGTGCGAAACGCCCAACCCGAAACTTTGACCGCGCCAGCAGTGCCGGTGATCGTGACATCAATCGTGTAGCCACCCCAATCGCCACCCAGACCGTCGTTCGTTGTCGTAACTGAAGTAAGAATGCCGATTTGTGGGTATTTGGCGACGATCTGTGTGGCAGAAAACGCGCGCGTCCAAACCATTAGCGAACTATTCGAAGCAATATCACCTTCGTCAACCAAGGCCGGAAATTCGCCACCTGCGGTGCGACCACCGTTTGAAGATGAGAACTCGGTGCGCACAACATTGCCATTTGGATTTCGAATCACAACGCCAGAAGTTTCAGCAACGGCACGATCGGTATTGGCACTTTCGAGAACTGACGGTGATGCGTTGACTGAAGTTCGAAGTGCGGCACCACCATAAACTTGGCAGTCTTGTGTGTCGCATGTTTTCGCTAGACCTGCATAACGATTTTCGGTGACTGAATAAGATCGGGCAGCAACGGCTTGGGCACGCAACGCATTCATGCCCGCACCGCCAGCAGTGTCACCCCATGATGCTGGTGATTCGCGTGGCACGACGCCACGCAGATAATCGTCAAGACGAGCGATGTTGATCGTGCGGTTTTCGTTTTTTGTGTTGTTCATCGCGCGAACAATGCCGCGATAATAACGAACTTGATTTGCGCTTGCCGATTTGGGTTCGCAAAGGCCAACCGTGTCGAGTGCCGATGCGGCGGGGTCTTGACTGGCGTTGGTGAGAAACGATGCGGTTTCATTGAACTCACCGATCAGCGTAAAACCTGCCGCCTCAGGTGAGTCAGATTCGTTGAGACATTTGCGTTCGCCTGAACCCCAAACTTGATAGACGCGTTGTGCCCCAGATTTTTCGCGGGCGACCATGCTGGTGAACCGTCGACCCTGGTCTGGGTCTTCGAGCAGACGCATCGTGCTTGAGTCTGAAACGACGCCGGTTTGCTTGTTGTTCATCACGCTCAGCCAAGTTGTCATATCTTGGTTTGGTGCTTCAAGATTTGATCGCAAGTTGCCCGTTGCTCCGCCGTAATAAAAATCGAGAATTTGCTCCCACGACCAGCCGTGAACGGTTGCCCAGCCGTAAGCACCGTATTGGCTCAGACCGCGACCATGGCCGAAACCGCGACCGTAAATAATCACGCCGCCAGGCAGTTGCCCCAGTTCGGCGTGGGCGAGTTGCGCAGGTGCGAGCCCCGCAACGAGTGTTGCGATGCCGAATAATGCGACGAAGCGCCGTTTGTATGAGATTTGGGGTATGCGCATAGAGAATTAAAACTCCCTCGCCCGCGAGGACAGTCTACTTGAAGTTAAGCGACAACTTCGGTTGCCGGAAGCGTTTCGCGTTGTTGCACAACAACACCGATCAAGACAAAACTGATGCCGATCAAGTCTGTGATGCTTGGCACTTGATTTAAAAAGAGCAGTCCAAAAATAGTTGCTGTGACCGGTAGCAGCGCGAGCAACACAGAAAATCTGCGTACTGGAATGCGTCGCAACGTGAATTGATCGATGCCGTAACCGATTGCATTGGACAAAACGCCAACGACAAGACCTGTTGCGAGAATCCACGGTGTACTGAATGCGGGGCCGACAGTTGGCGCACCAAATGGAGCGATGAAAAGAGCACCGATCAACAGGCCGATGCCAAGACCAGAAACGCCACGGTCAAAACTTGCGACCTTCGACCCGATCACGATGTACAGCGCCCACATGATTGAAGCCAGAAAAATAAAAAGCAAACCCAATGGCTCGTTGCCGAGTTCGAGACCCGACAAAATCACGACGCCGACCACGGCCAAGCCTAGGGCGATGGCATTGCGGCGCGTGCGGGTGCGAAGTGCGGCGACGGTTATTGGTCCAATGAATTCGATCGCTACACCTTTGCCTAGATCAAGATGTTGAATTGCCAAGTAAAAAAACAAGTTCATTAGAGCTGTTGAAATGCCAAACAGGCTGACGCTGATTAATTGTTGGCGCGACCAGTGGCCGCCGAGCCTTAACGATTTAAACGAGAACGCAAGCAAAAAAATTGCCGCACCGATCACGCGTAGCCAGGCGACACTGGCTGGGGCAAGATCGTCGAATAGCCCAACTGCGATGACCGCACCGCAGTACTGACCTAAGGCTGAAACTACGAATAGAAGTTCGGGTGGTGCTGTATTTGCAAAACGATTTAATCCGCGCGAGGCGGCGCTAGAACTCAATCGAAAAGATCTGGGTCAGTGCGACAAATTTCTTCCCACAGAGGTTGAAATTGCAACCAACCTGCAGCCGGAAACGCAGTTAGATCGCGAGTGTAACTAGCCATTTCGTGCGGAATAAGTTTTGGCGTGCCTGCTGCTTCGGCCATCAACTGCGCTTGGCATGTGCGCTCCATGGTGATGAACCAAAAAGCCGCCGCGTCAACCGTGTCGCTGACGGTGAACAAACCGTGATTTTGGTGAATCGCCGCTTTGCCTTTTGGAAACTTCGCGGCGATTTCTTGGCCAGCAGAGATTTCGAGCACGACGGCGCCGCCTTGCTCGGTGATCACCGTGTGGTCGTCGTAGAAGTAGCACGAGTCTTGGGTGATCGGGTCGAGTTTGCGACCGAGTGACGACCATGATTTGCCAAACGGCGAGTGAGCGTGCGCAGCAGAAATGACATCGGGGCGGGCCTGGTGAATTGCCGCGTGGATGCAAAACGCTGCACGATTGACTGGCTGCGAACCATAAACGACCTCGCCATCGTGATTGACAAGAATTAAATCGCTGACTCGCATGTAACGAAAACTTTTCGCAAATGGGTTGACCCAGAAGTGATCTGTGAATTCGGGGTCGCGCACGGTGATGTGACCTGCAACGCCTTCGCCGAAACCGAGGCGACCAAAAATTCGCATTGCACCGGCAAGTTTTTCTTTGCGATGCTGACGTTCTTGTTCGAGTGTTGCAAATTTTGGTGGCGCGAGTTGGGTGACAGTTTTTGGCGTCAACTCGATGCCGTCGATCGTCTTTTTGGTGGTGGTTTGGTTCTCGATGATTGCCATGGCTTTAGGTTACGACAAAGCGAGCAAGGCTGCGTTGACGAGTTGCTCTGGAAGCAGATCGAAAGTGCCGTAAAGTTCGGCAATAGAGCCTGATTGACCAAATTCGTCAACACCAACGGGCACCGTGCGAGCGCCGAATATTGATCCCAGCCAAGCCAACGAATGGCTCGCCGAGTCTTGCACCGTGAGAATTGGCTGGCGACGTTCTGAATCATTTAGCAGTGCGCCGAAGTGGCCGACATCGCGCGTCGTCATGCCGTTGCGGGTTGCACTTTGTTGCGCAGTGCGCCAGCCGCGATAAATACGATCGGGCGAGCAAATATCCAGCACCAGCGCGTTGACACCTTCGGCCTCGAGCAGTTTTGCCGCGGCCATTGCCTCGGGTATGACGCTTCCGGTTGCGGCGATAACTAAATCGGCAGGTTGGCTTTCGTTCGGTTCGCGCAATCTATATCCGCCAGCCAAGACATCGGCGCGCAATGCATCAGCGCCACGCTTTGCCAAGAGTTCTTCAAATGGTGTTTGATTGATTGGGCGAGTTGAAAGTCGCAAGTACATGCTGTCGCCATCGGGCGTGCTGAGTCGATCGAGGCCGTTGCAGATTAACCAGTCGAGTGTGCGCGCAAAACACGGCTCGGCGTAAGTCATGTTCGGCAACTCGAGACCCAGCGAGGTTGTGACGGTGCTTTGGTGCGCACCACCTTCTGGTGCGAGGGTGATACCAGACGGTGTGCCAACCAAAATAAATCTCGCTCCGTTGTAGAGCGCATAGATCAAAGCGTCGAGACCGCGACACACGAACGGATCGTAAACCGTGCCGATTGGCAACAAGTGTTCGCCGTGCAATTCATGGCCGAGCCCGAATGCATGCAACGCCAAGAATAAATTCATTTCGCTTAGACCGAGTTCAACATGTCGACCCTGGGGGCCCTCGTTCCAGCGCAACAATCGGTCATCACCTAAATAGTTTGGTTGGGCATCAGAGCTGAACACACCAAACTTGTTTATCCAGCCACCGAGATTCGTGCTGATGCTGACATCAGGCGACATCGTGACCATGCGCTCGGCGACTTCGGGTATTGCGCCGAGACCAGTCAACAATCGACCGAAAACTTCTTGTGTTGAAATTGGTTTCTTGCCGATCGCCAGGCTGACTTCGTTCGGAACTTTGAGCATTGGTCGGTCCGGCAACTGTTTATTGTTGATATCGCCACCTACGGCACGACAGACTCGGTCTTCTTCGCTGTCGCGGGTGAATTGATCCCACTCAGTTTCGGGAGTCAAGCCGTTTTGAATGCGTAATTCGTTGATCTGTCTTTCTGAGAGCAGCGCGGCATGGTTGAGCGGATCGCCCGCAATCGGCAAGCCCCAACCTTTGACTGTGTAGGCGAAGACGACGCTTGGTTTATCGGTGACCAGGTCGCACTCGCGATAGGCGTCGAGCAACATTTCGATGTCGTGGCCACCGAGATTTTGCACGAGTGGTGCGAGATCATCGTCTGAAACATCATTGATGAAGGCGACTACTTCGCTTGGGGCGCCGTCTAAGAATTTTTCGCGAAGCGCCGAGCCGTACACAGCGAACAAACTTTGATATCGCTCATTCGACATGTCGTCGATGTATTGACGCAACGATTCGCCCCCTGGTTGCGCAAATGCCGATTGCAATTTGTGTCCGTATTTGGCTTCGATCACATGCCAGTCGGCGTCTGCAAAAAACTCGGCAAGTTTTTTGATCTTCATGCCAGGCACAACTCGGTCAAGACTTTGTCGGTTGGCATCCACGACCCACATCACATTGCCGAGACCTTGCAGCGATGGGTCGGCGATTGCTTCCCAAATGTTGCCCTCGTCAAGTTCGGCATCGCCGACTAGAGCAATGAACCGTGCCGCTGGTCGGGGCGCAAAATGTGAATCAATATAACGACGGACCATCGAAGCAAACAACGGGGCAACCGCACCCAGACCAATCGAGCCAGTTGAGAAGTCGGCAACATCGGGATCTTTGGTTCGACTCGGGTAACTCTGCAAACCGCCAAGTGTGCGCAGACGTTTTAGATATGACTTGTCAAGTTCGCCGGTCAGATATTTGATCGCGTGAAAAATTGGTGAGGCGTGTGGTTTGACCACGACTTTGTCGTCACCATTCAAGTGACCGAACCAAAGTGATGTCATGATGCTGACGACCGAAGCGCTGCTGGCCATGTGCCCACCAACTTTTACGTTGAACTCGGCGTCTCTGCCACCTGGTGCAGGCGCGCTTTCGCGTTCGCGATTGGCGTAGTCGACCATGCGTACTGCAAGCCAGAGCACTCGTTGTTGAATTCGTTCGAGCACGTCGATATCGGCGAGGTTTTCTTGTCCGACTATTTTTTTGCCCATTCGTCAATTATGGCTTATCGTGAAAGGTCTTGACTATGCCGCGCGAATTGAAACCTGCCGAGATGGCGGCCCCAGCGGCCAGATATGCGCACGGCGTGCATGTGCCCGCAGGTTATGAATTGATCGTCACTTCTGGTGTCGTGCCGACGCGACGCGACGGTAGCGTGCCGGCGAATATTGGCGAGCAGGCGAGTGTGGTTTGGCAAAATATTTTGGCGATTCTGGCCGAAGGAAAAATGAAAGCAGGCGACATAATTTCGGTGACGACTTATGTTGTCAGCACCTCTGACGCCTCTGATCTGTCTGCGAAATTAAAGACTGTGATGGCTGCTCGTGATGCAGCATTGAATGGTCATCTGGCGGCGAGCACGCTCGTAACTGTGCCCGCGTTGGCCAAGCCCGAGTGGTTAATGGAGATCTCCGTGCTCGCGGCGGGGCAACCAAACTCGTAGCCTTGAGATTGCATTATGACTGATCGAAAAACCGACTCAGGTATTGAGATTAAACCTTTATATTCAGACGAGTCCTTGAGCGGTTTCGACGCGAGGTCGAAACTCGGCTCTCCTGGTGCGGAGCCATACACCAGGGGTATTTACGAGACGATGCATCGGGATCGTTTGTGGACGATGCGTCAGTATGCGGGCTTCGGTACGGCTGCCGACACAAATGAGCGATTCAAATTTTTGTTGAACGCGGGGCAGACGGGTTTGTCGTGCGCGTTCGATTTGCCGACGCAGATGGGTTATGACAGCGATCATCCACGTGCGGCGGGTGAGGTCGGCAAAGTTGGTGTGGCGATCGACTCGATCGAAGACATGCGCGTGTTGCTCGCCGATCTGCCGCTCGACAAGGTGACGACATCGATGACGATTAACTCGACAGCGGCGGTGCTGTTGTTGCTCTACGAATTAGTGGCCGAAGAACGCGGCGTCGCGTCGACCGAAATTTCTGGAACGATTCAAAATGACTTGTTGAAAGAATACATTGCGCGCGGAACATATATTTACCCACCGCGACCGTCGATGCGAATCATCACGGATATTTTTGCGTATTGCGCCAAGCACATTCCAAAGTGGAACACGATCTCAATCTCGGGTTATCACATTCGTGAGGCGGGTTCTAGTGCCGTGCAAGAACTTGCGTTTACTTTGTCGAATGCGATCGCTTATGTTCAGGCGGCGGTCGACTCGGGGCTCGACGTCGACGATTTCGCCCCGCGGATCAGTTTCTTTTGGAACGGCCACAACAATTTTTTTGAAGAGGTCGCCAAGTTTCGTGCCAGCCGTCGCATGTGGCATGAAATTATGTCGAAGCGGTTTGGTGCGCAGAACCCTGCCAGTTTGCTGATGCGTTTTCACACACAAACTGGCGGTTCGACACTTACGGCACAACAACCGCAGAACAATATCGTGCGAGTCGCGATGCAGAGCATGGCTGCCGTGTTGGGTGGTACGCAAAGTTTGCATACCAATGGTTTTGACGAGGCACTGAGTTTGCCAACCGAAGATGCAGCACGCATTGCGTTGCGAACGCAACAAATCATCGGCTACGAGAGTGGCGTCACCGACACGCCTGATCCATTGGCTGGTTCTTATTATGTTGAGTCGTTGACAAATGAAGTGGAGCGATTGTCTTGGCAGTACATCGAACGCATCGAGCAAATGGGTGGCGCAGTGCAGGCTATTGAGTCTGGGTTTCAGGTTGGCGAAATTGAAGAGTCGGCTTATGCGTATACAAAGTCGATCGATGATGGTTCGCGCGTTTTGGTTGGGGTAAATAAGTTCGTCGCCGAGTCCGAAAAAGAATTCGTGCCGAAAAAAGTTGATCCAGAACTTGAACGAAGTCAGATCGCCAGGGTCGCAAAGTTGCGTGCGTCGCGCAACCAAGTCGCGGTGACTTCGGCGCTTGATAAGTTGAAGAGTGCGGCGCGGGAGAGCGACAATTTGTTGTATCCAATGAAAGATGCTTTGCGCACTAACGCCACACTTGGCGAAGTGAGCGATGTGTTACGCGAGGTGTTTGGCGTTTATCAGCCAAGTTGAGAATTTTGGCGCCGCAAAGCGATGTGCTGTCTCGCGAGTAAGCGAATTAGCTCGTAATTGTTTGGACTTTTGCTGGCGGTCGTTCGATGGCTTGGGCTTGGCGTTCGGGATGGCCGAGGTAGATCATCGCCGTGATGTGCGTGCCAGTTTTAAATCCGCAGAAGTTCGCAACATCGCCGTTGGCACCTTTCGGGCAACTTGACCAGAAACTGGCCAAGCCGAGCGTTGTAGCGCCGAGCAAAATGTTTTGAATGCCGGCTGAAACTGCGTCGCGATTTTCTTCGGTGCGCAACTGTGTGTCGCCTGGTTCTGTGCCGACGATCAAGATGACCGGTGCGCGCTGAAACTTGGTGCGGGTTTTGGCGACTTTTTCGGGCTTGTCGCCTTCGCGCGCCATCGCATCGGCAACACAGTTGCTTAAGCGTTCACGGGCGTCGCCGGTGACGGCAGCAAACATCCACGGAAATGTGAGTTTGTGGTTTGGCGCCCACATTGCGAGTTCGCAGAGTTTTTCGAGCACGCCCGCATCTAACGGGCGGTCTTTGTCGACCATCATGTCTGTGCGCCGTGCCCGTACGAGTTCTCGCAACTCTTCAAACTTCATATCGAGCCTTCCATCTAGTGCGCAATATGTGCGCGGACGCGTGGATGGAAAAGTCTAATTATCTTGGTGGCGCGATTGAGTTGGCGTTGAGTTCTGGCATTTCGCCGGCTCAGTAATTTGCCGAGTTCGAGAATTTGACTGGTCATTTCAAGATTTGCGGAACTGCTCTTTTTGCAGCCATTGCCAAGACGAATCAACAGATCGCCACGCTCATAAACGGCACAGATCATTGCGAACTTGCTAATCGTCGACGCGTCGCTCGACTCGGCGACTTTTTCGGGGGCCCTCATGAAAAGCACATCACTGAATGTTGCTTGACCCAAACCGTTGTAAGTGTCTGGCGACCACCGATAAATATAAGTGAAGTCGATGAACTCGAGACCTGCTTTTCGCAAAAACGAAAATACTTGGTCAAACAATGGTTGACCCTTATATAGTTCGCAGAACTCGACTTCAATGTCGATCGCCAAAGCATGCTCGAGACTTTTGGCCGAACCATGCATCACGTCTAGTTCTGCGCCTTGAACATCAAGTTTGATTACATCGAAAGTTGTATTGAGTTGTTGTGCGATTCGGTCTACTGTTTCGCATGGTAGCGTTACTTTGCCGACGATGTCGTTGCGCTCTGGTTCGGGAAATAAGTCGGTGAACTGACGATTGGGTTCGTAGATCGACGAAGCCATTGGCTTGCGACAGAGGTTTAAAGTTACTTCACCCACGGAGTGCCAGAGGGCCTTGGTGATTAAAGTTTCTGAATTGTATGCCGATGCGCTATTTGATTTGAGCACGCTTGTTGATGATCGTGAATCTGGTTCAACGGCAAAGTAGTCGATGTGTCTTTTAAAACTAGACCAGCGATCGTATGCGCCGTGCGCAGCGCCGACATCTAGCAGCGAGATAGTCGTTGAATGGATTATTTTTGTAACGAGCGAAGCTTGTTGTTTGTCAAAAGATGAAGTTGCAAGATTTTTGATCGCCCGTTTCAAGCTTGACATGGGACGAGATTCAGTTTTTGTGGAGGGCCGAGTTGAGGCCGCCCCAAGAGCCGGTGCGTTGTGATGCTTCGACGGCGCCAGATTGGCTGTTGCGACGGAACAACAAATTGTTGGCACCAGAAAGTTGGCGGGCTTTGACGATTGTCGCATCGGGAAGTTTGACCAGCGTGCCACCCGTGACATAAAGGCCGGCTTCGATGATGCAATCGTCGCCGAGGCTGATGCCAAGACCGCTGTTGGCGCCGAGCAGACAACGCTTGCCAACGCGAATGATTTCTTTGCCACCACCTGAAAGCGTGCCCATGATCGATGCACCACCTCCGATGTCTGAACCGTCGTCGACGATGACGCCCGCAGAAATTCGACCTTCGACCATTGATGTGCCGAGCGTGCCCGCATTGAAATTGCAAAAGCCTTCGTGCATCACGGTTGTGCCTGGCGCAAGGTGAGCGCCGAGCCGAACTCGCGAGGCATCGGCGATGCGCACGCCACTTGGCACTATATAGTCGGTCATGCGCGGAAACTTGTCGACGCCATGAATCGTCAGATGTTCGCCACGACGGCGTATGTTGAAAGTGACTTCATCGATTAGATCGACTGGCACGGCGCCGAGGGATGTCCAGGCGACGTTTGTTAATAGACCGAAAATGCCTTCGAGGTTCATTGAATTTGGCAGAGCCAAACGATGCGACATCAAGTGCAGGCGCAAATATGCGTCTGCTGCGTCGCGCGGCGCTGTGTTTGTGTCAATCGAAATATTGACGGGCACAATGCCAACACCACGACGCGGATCGGTGTGGGCCACGGGCAAAGACGACAAAAACTCTGTGGGCGTGCTCTCGCCCCAGCCAAGTTTGCGAAAAAAGACGTCCAGTACCGAATCGTCAGGCGCCATAGTGGCGACGCCAACGCCCCATGCAAATTTTGCAGCGCTCATTATTCGAACACCTCTGGTCGCAACGTTGGAAACAAAATCACATCTTTGATGCTCGTCGCGCCACTTAAAAGCATAACCAGTCGGTCAATGCCGATGCCGAGGCCACCAGTTGGTGGCAGACCAAATTCGAGCGCTCGCAAATAATCCTCATCAATCGTGCCCGCTTCGAGGTTGCCGGCCGCTTTTGATTTTGCCTCTTCGGTAAATCGTTCGCGTTGTTCAATCGGATCGTTCAATTCAGTAAAGCCGTTTGCCAGCTCGTGCGTACCAACAAACAATTCGAATCGCTCAGTCAAGAATGGATCGTTGCGATCGACGCGGGCGAGTGGTGAGATTTCAACCGGATGACCAGTTACAAATGTCGGCTCGATCAAAGTCGATTCGGCTTTATCAGCGAAAATTGCGTCGATTATCCGTCCCGAACCCCAACGCACTTCGCAATGGATGCCGTGTTTTTTGGCAATCGCCCGCAACGAATCAACCGATTGTGACGGATGAACTTTTTCGCCGACGGCTTCGCTGGCGAGATCAATCATTCGAACGCGTCGCCATGGCGATGCCAGGTCGCATTGTGTGCCGTGGATATTCACGGTCGTGGTGCCCAGCGCATCAAGTGCAGCATTGCGGATCAACACCTCGGTGAGATCCATGACATCGGTGTGGTCGGCAAACGCCTGGTATGACTCCATCATCGTGAACTCTGGATTGTGACGAGTCGAGACGCCTTCGTTGCGAAATACTCGACCGATTTCAAATACGCGCTCCATGCCGCCAACGATCAGTCGCTTTAAGTGCAGCTCAAGTGCGATGCGCAGGAACAACTGCATGTCCAGCGTGTTGTGGTGCGTAAGAAATGGGCGAGCGTGCGCTCCGCCAGCCTCAATATGCAGAACAGGCGTCTCGACTTCGATGTAATCACGCTCACGCAGCGTGCGGCGAAAACTAGCGATTGTTGCATGTCGCACCTCAAAGACCCGGCGTGCTTCGTCGTTGACGATGAGATCGGCGTATCGCTGGCGATATCGCGTATCGATATCTGTCAATCCATGAAATTTGTCAGGGAGTGGTCGCAATGACTTTGAGAGCAGTTCAACCGCAGTTACTTTGATTGAGAGTTCGCCTTTGCGTGTCGTCATGACAGCGCCGTGCGCACCAACCCAGTCGCCGAGATCCAAATTATTGATCGCGTCAAATTGTGCATCACCAACCACGGCTTTTGAAACGAACAATTGAATTTCTGAACTTCGGTCTTTGATCGTGACAAAAATCAATTTTCCTTGGTCGCGTTTGAGCATGATGCGGCCGGCGACTGCGGCAACTGTTTTGGTTTCAGACCCAGCCTCAAGCGAGGCAAAAATTTCACGCAACTGACCGAGTGTGTGCGTGCGATCAAAACGATAGGGATATGGGTTAGAACCTGACTTTCGCAGTTCGTTGACTGCATCTAGACGTCGCGAGCGTTCGATAGCAAAACCGCTATTGCGTTCAGCCTGAGACTCTTCATCTATTTTTTTCGGGTTGGCTGGTTTTTCTGTCACTTTTCTCGCTTCATAAAAGACTTTGCTGATGTTCAACTGTAATTCAACGCAGCGGCCGGCTACGCAGAGGTTATTCAATTACTAGCAATACATCACCACTGCCGACCGTGTCGCCAGCCTTGCAATTGATTTTGGTAACTGTGCCTGCTTTGTCGGCTTGAATCTGGTTTTCCATTTTCATTGCCTCAAGCACGAGAACAGCATCACCTTGTGCGACGCTCTGACCTTGAGTTACCAGAACTTTGATTACGGTGCCTTGCATTGGTGCGGTGATCGTGCCGCTTGTTGTCGTCGACTGAGTCGCGCCACGAGATGCTGAACGAGTCTTTGGCGCAGGCTGACCCACGCCACCAGTGGGCGGAACCCAGACTTTGACATCAAAACGCTTGCCGTTGACTTCGACAACCGTGCTTTTTTCGACGAGACCATCATTGTTGGCTTGTGTTTCGCCAGTCGTCGAGACGATCTTCGAGAGATCAAGTTTCTCTTCGACCCATTTCGTCGAATGTTTCGTGGCGACGAAATCGGGATGACGCAAGATTGCTAGGTCGGCTTCGATCGTTGTGTGTAGACCTTCGATTTTTGTTTCTTCGAGAGCACGAATTGTGCGAGCGATCGCTGACTCACGATCTTTGCCCCAGACAATAAGTTTGCCGATCAAGTTGTCGTAATACTGGCTGACCGTGTCACCAGACTCGTAGCCGCCGTCGAAACGAACACCGAAACCGTCGGGCGTCGTGAGTTTAGTAATTGTGCCGGGTGATGGCAAAAACTTGCCGCCAGTCGGATTCTCGGCGTTGATGCGAACTTCGATTGCATGTCCGCGCCGCGCTGCCAGAACTTGTTTTTGATTCATCGGCAATTTTTCGCCAGCGGCAACTCTGATTTGCCATTCAACAAGATCGATGCCAGTGATTAATTCTGTTACGGGATGCTCGACTTGAAGGCGAGTATTCATCTCAAGAAAGAAGAACTCTTCATCTTGATAAATGAATTCAACGGTGCCCGCGTTGAAGTATCCGACTGCTTTTGCGGCTTTTACGGCGGCGACACCCATTGCGTCTTCTACGCCATCTGGTAGGGCCGGTGCCGGGGCTTCTTCAATTAGTTTTTGGTGGCGTCGTTGCGTCGAGCAGTCGCGTGATGAGACCCAGACGACGTTGCCATGAGTGTCGCCGACGAGTTGGATTTCGATGTGGCGTGGCCACGCGAGATATTTTTCGACATATATTTCATCTCGTCCGAAAAATGCCTTTGACTCGCGTCGGGCAGACTCGATTGCTTCGTGCACGCTCTTTTCGTCGTGCACGACTTTCATCCCACGACCGCCACCTCCGAACGCTGCTTTAATCGCCACGGGGTATCCATGACTCTTCGCGAATTTGGAGATTTCACTGGCACTTTTCAAAAATTCAGTCGTGCCAGGCACGATTGGTGCACCACCGCGAAGAGCGGCTTTGCGCGAGGACACTTTGTCACCCATTTCGACTATTGCTGCAGGTGGTGGTCCGATGAAAGCCACACCCATGTCGGTAATAGTTTTTGCAAAGTCGGCATTCTCGCTGAAGAAGCCGTAACCAGGGTGAACGGCGTCGGCACCGCTGCGCTTAATCGCATCGATGATCGCATCCGTTTTGAGATAACTTTCAGCCGCGGTCTGACCGCCTAGGGCGAACGCCTCGTCGGCGAGTCGCACGTGCAGCGCGTTGCGATCAAGTTCGCTATAAACAGCAACAGTGGCGATGCCCATCTCGCGGGCGGTGCGAATGACCCGTACTGCAATTTCGCCACGATTGGCGATCAGGATTTTCTTAAGCACGGGGTACTATTCTCGCCGATGGCAAGCACGGATAACAACTGGCAAAACCCAGCACTGGCAAATATGCCAAACAACTGGAGTGTGCAAAGGGTTGCCGAGACGGGCAGCACAAACGCCGACCTTTATGCGAATGCCCAGCGTGGCGCTGAACATCACAGCGCACTGATGGCCGACAGTCAGACTGCGGGGCGCGGTCGACTTGATCGAACATGGGAAGCCAAGTCCGGGGCTAACTTGCTCGTGTCGTTGCTGTTTCGTGAGTCTCATCTTGATGTGTCAGTTTGTCAGAGGATTGTTGCCGTGTCGGCGGTGCGGGCATGCCGAAAGTTCTTGGCCGAGCCTGTAGCAAAGAGCGCGTCGATCAAATTGAAATGGCCGAATGACTTGTTGCTGAACGAAAAAAAGTTCGGCGGCATGTTGAGCATCGCTGATGTCGGGCAAACTTTTATTGTCGTCGGCATCGGCATCAACATCTCTTGGGCGCCCGACTACGCGGCAAAACTCAAAGATCTGGCCGTGTCAAGTTCGTTCGAACCAGTTGATTTATTGCGGGTGCTACTTGAGCAGGTGAACATTGTTGAATTGTTGTCTAGTCAGCAATTGCACGATGAATACGTCGATTCGTTGTCGACGCTCAATAAGTTGGTTCGAGTCGAGTTGACAAGTGGTGAGTTCGTGACGGGTCGTGCAGCGGCGATTGATGCGCAAGGGCGACTTGTGGTTGAAACAGACTTGACACAGCTCACGATTGACAGTGGCGATGTAGTGCACCTGCGTGATGCGAATCAAGACTAACTTTGTATCGGCATGGTGCACAGAAAAAGAAATTCAACAACCGGTCTGCTAAAAAATAAAACAGCACTATTGTCCGCGTTGGCGATTTTTGCAGTCGTTGGTGGTGCAGGCGCAAAACAATTGGTTTCAGCAACCAATTCTCAGATTGACTCGGTGCAACGCGATCTTGCGGCTACTTCTGCGCTTTCGGCGCCGAGTAGTGGCTTTGAAAATTACCTATTGGTTGGCTCAGACTCGCGCGAAGGTGCCGACCCCAATGATCCAGATTTTGCGACGATGGGCAACGAAGGAGATGTCACCGGTCGGCGTAGCGACACACTGATGGTGTTTCACTACGACCAGGCGACTGGTGCTGGGGCACTGCTGTCGTTTCCGCGCGATCTTTGGGTGCGAATCGGTGATGGCGAAAATACGGCGCGGATCAACACGGCCTATCAAGAGGGCACGGATGTTTTGGTGCGCACAATACAAAGTAATTTCAATATTCCGATTCATCACTATTTAGAGATTAATTTTCAAGGCTTTAAAGGTCTTGTTGACGCCATCGGCGGGGTCGAGATCTGTGTGCAGTATCCGTCGCGCGACAAAAATACCGGCTTGTATATTCCGCCTGGTTGCCACAACCTCGACGGGGTGCGGGCACTGGCTTTTGCGCGAAGCCGATATTTCGAAACTAAAATTGAAAACGAATGGAGGTTGGACGGCTCATCGGATATTGGTCGCGGCAAGCGTCAACGTAAATTCATCGCGGCGATGCTAAATACGGCGCTGACCGGGGTTTTGTCGAATCCTTTTTCTGTGTCCAGTGCATTTGATGGCGTGACAGGCGCAATCATCACCGACAGCAACCTCGATCTGACGGAGTTCGCAAAAAAGATGCGACCAGCAGCCAAGGGTGATATCAGTAGGTTCTCGTTAGATGTCTATAGCGACAGCATCGCCGGAAACTCAGTTCTCAAATTGGGCGAGGGTTCGGCTGCGGTTTTGGCTTTTTTTGGAGGCTTGGCCCCGGCCCCCGAGCCAGAAGAGTCTGAATAAAAACGCTTAGCTAGTTGATGACTGAATCAACTTTGCGCCAAACTCTTTGGCCACGACGGGTTGACCGATTAAGTTGCCCTGGACGAAGTCACAACCCAAAAGTCGAAGACGTTGCGATTGATCTTGGCTCGTGACCCACTCGGCGACGACCGACATATTCAACGAATGCGCCAGTTGTATGACTGAGCGAACAATCGGGTCGTCACCACCTTGGTTGCCAATATCGCGGATGAAAGTGCCGTCCAATTTGAGAAAGTCGGCTTGGAAGCTACGCAAATTAACCAGCGACGAGAATCCGGTGCCGAAATCATCAATGGCCATCTTTACGCCATGTCGCTTGAGGGCGTTTAGGGTTCGCACGACAGAGCCTTTGTCGTCAAGCAAGGTCGACTCGGTGACCTCGAGATCAATTTGATGGGGTTCAAGTTTTGCTTCACGCAACGCCGACATTGTGCGTTCGACAAAAGTTGCATCACCAAGTTGTCGTGCCGAAACATTGATGTGCATCACGAACGAGCCATCAATCGTGCCGGCATCAAGCCACGAGCGGGCATCGCTGCAGGCTTTTCTGGTTACCCAATCGCCAATTGGCCCGATTAAGCCAGACTCTTCGGCAAGTGCGAGAAATATCGGTGGCGTCAGCACGCCACGCTCGGGGTGCTGCCATCGCAACAACGCTTCGGCGCCTGCGATGCGTCCAGTGTGTGTCGAGACTATTGGTTGATAAACGAGGAATAGTTGATCGGTTGCCAGAGCGCGTTCAAGTTGCGAACTGAGCACATTTTTTTCGCGAGCGTTGGCACTCATCTCTTCGCTGTACATTTCGCATCTTCCACGACCGCGTTGTTTGGCGCGATACATCGCGCTGTCGGCATGATGCAGCAGGGTCACCGCAGCATCGGCGCTTGACATCTCGGTCAACAAAGTTGGGTTAGCCATGGCGATACCGATGCTCGCGCTCGTCTCGATTTCGAAGCCCTGCAAAATCTGTTGACCAGTTACGGCTACGCGCATGCGGTTGGCGACATCCATGGCAATTTGTTCGTCACCCAAACCGTCGCAAAGAATCACGAATTCGTCGCCACCAATTCGCGCCACGACGTCTGATGGGCGAGTTGCGCTAACGAGCCGTTTGGACATATTGACGATCAACTGATCACCGACGCTGTGGCCGATCGTGTCGTTGACGTCTTTGAGTTTGTCAAGGTCAACGTACAGCACCGTCACACCACGCTTGAGCGTGCGCGAACGGTCAAGCGCCTCAGAGAGTTTGCGCAAAAACAGGACACGATTTGGCAGATTTGTCAGTGCGTCATGTGTGGCTTGACGCTGCAGTTCGTCTTGGGTTTGTTTCAATTCGGTGATGTCTCGGGCAATCGCCGAATAATGTTCGATCGTGCCGTTGGCATCGCGCACGATCTGCAGTACGACATCCAAAGTTCGCATGATTGAATCTGTGCCACGAAAGCCAACTTCACCTTGCCAACGATTGGATGTGGTGCTGGTGATCAACTCACGCGGGATCTGATCACGAATCGCTTGAATGAAAGTTTGCACTGCGGCATCGCCGAGACCTGGTGTCTCGCTCTTGCCGACAAGTTGTTGGGCATAATCGTTGGCGAACATCAGCGCACCAGACCGATCAAAAACCAAGATTGCGTCATGGGCTGCGTCAAGCAGGCCGATGAGTTGTTCGCTGAGCACGCGCCGAGTTACTGACTGTGTTACATCTTGTGCACTGCCGATGTAATTAGTAATTCGACCCGCGCCATCTTTTTGTGCTTGAAGCGAAACCAAAACCCATGTCACATCACCGTTGGGTTGCCACAAGCGAAACTCAAAATTGAAACTTGATGAAGTTTGTTTGGCGAGTTGCCATGCTCTTTCGGCAGCAGTGCGTTCCGCCGGTTGGGCGTTCACCCACGGTGCGCTTCCAACCACAAGCGGTGCTCCCGCCAGTGCGAGAATCCGAAATGCGTCGTTGGCAGCGACGAGTCGCGCGTCTAGATCGGTCTCAAACAATGAGATCGGCAAGGCAGAAACATTTTGTTCTATGCCTAAATCTTGGCAGACCAGCGGGTTCGTTTATGGGTTTTGGACGAAAAAACGAGTCTCGGCAGAATCGAAAGCCGCCGACTGAATCGCCTGTACCAAAAGTTGCGAGCTCGCCAGCGACTGTGGCTCGGGGGTGAACTCAAGTTGTTGATCAATTGCGTAAACGACGAGCAAAAACTCATGAATCTCGTTGTCTATCGGGCATGGACCGCTATATCCATCAACAATTTTGTCGCCGTTGAAAGCCGCGCCGAGTATCGCCCCAGTTGGCACGCCACCTTCTTGGATCACTTTCAGCGTCGGGTCAAGGTTTGCCACCACCCACAGTGGTTGTTGCGGGTTGTCGATGGCGATCAAAGTTATGGCCAAACTTTTCGCTTCGGCTGGCACATTTTCAATTATCAGCGCGGGCGAGATGTTCGACCCGAGACATGTATGTCGAGGATCAAGTGCGCCGCTCGCAAGCCAAGTGCCGCTGACAGAAAAAAAGTTTTGCGACGCTGGGTCTTGTTCGGCGACAACCGTTTCTAAAGTAGTGGTGATTATTGCAATCGACTCGCCCTGACCTGGTCCGGCTTCGCGCAGTTCACGCCCGTCACGCGAACATGCGGTCAACACAAGGGCGAGAACAATCAAACCAGAAAATAAGCGCCGTGTTTTGGTGACCAGCATTGCTTCAAGGCTACGGCATCGTTATCGATGACAACTCTCACTATCCTTCACGAGGTGAGACAAGCCGATCGCTCAAAAATTATAGTTTCACCGGTAGATAATTATGGCAACCCACTGTGTGCGCTGACAATTCATGCACACCCCGATGATGAAGCATCCAAAGGTGCGCCGACATTTGCGCAGTATGCCGAGTTGGGCGTGCGTACTGTGTTGGTGTGTTGCACGGGTGGCGAAGAGGGCGACGTAAATAATCCTGCGCTTAAAGAGCCAGGCATGCCGTTTCACGGGCTTGATCTTGCTGCGCAACGAAAATTATTGACCGAGATGCGACCCAAAGAGTTGGAAAAAAGTGTCGAAGTGATTGGCTTTAGCAAATTGCACATGCTTGGCTATCGCGACTCGGGCATGATCGATAGTGCATCAAATTCTAATCCAGTGTGTTTTAATATGGCCGACAATGACGAAGCGGCTGAACGCTTGGTGAAAATTATTCGCGCCGAAAAACCGCAGGTGATGGTTACCTATAGCGATGACCAGCGCGGCTATCTGCACCCTGATCATTTGAAAGTTCATGATGTCAGTATTTTGGCTTTTGAACGAGCAGGTGATGGATCATGGTATAAAAATGCCGGGCCAGTTTGGCAACCGCAGAAAATGTATTACTCGGTTTGGTCGCGTGTGCGTCTTAAGACCGTGCACGAGGCGATGTTACGTTTGCGTGGATCGTCGCCTTACGACGAGAAGTGGTTCGATCGGCCGAATCTTGATCATCGGATAACGACAAAAACGAAAGTTGGAGAATATTTTTGGGCGCGCTCAGGTGCGCTCAAGGCGCATGCCACACAAGTTGACGAAAATGAAGCGTTTTGGTTTGGTCTCAGCGATGAAGAATTAGCCGAGGTTTACCCGTATGAAGATTGGATTCTGGCCGCGCATCACATCGCTGATTATGCACCACCTGAGTCGGGGATTGAGACTGACTTGTTTGCGGGCGTTCGCACGAACGAGTAATCAGCGTGCGCGCATCAGCGTGCGCAGTTCGCGAAAGCCGATCATTGTTGCGCCGCTAGCTTCGATTGCGTCGCGGGTCTCTTCGTCGTTGACAACGAGTTCGTAATCGTCGATCCAACTTTGGGCGACATCGCCAAGGGCGCGAATCTCGGGTGTGTCAATGCATGGCTGAACATGAATTTCGGTGACGCCTGGTTGCAGATTCTGCAAACTATTCATCACTCGCTCGCGACTGCCGGCACGCCAGTCATGGTCGAAGAAATCAGGGAACACCACGCCTTCTTCCGCAGCCAATTTTCGAAACGGGAAACCGGCTTGTTGTTCAGAAATCGAACTTGGCAGGCGAATCGGCAAACGAAACTCGACTGCCAATTCGAGATAGATGTCAAAGAATTCGGGACGCAGTGTGATCGCGGTCAAATGTGGCGCAAGGTGAGTCGGGTCGAGCCCCCAGGCGATGGCCCGTTCAATTTGTGCTCGGCATTCGCGCAAAACTTCTTGCGGGTCGGCGTGCTCCCATAGGTCGTCGATTGTGCGCGGAAACCCGCCTTCACCAGACGACAATGAAGCCGAGTTGGTGATTGACCCCCAGCGATAATTCGCGTGCTCGGCATTGAGTGTCAGGTGCACGCCGATATCTTCGCCGTTGTAACGATTGATCGCATCGCGTGACCATGGTGCGGGCACCATCAGTGAGGCGCAAGTCGCCACGCCTTTGTTGATCGCATCGTAGACGCCGATATTCGTGGCGTGAAAAGCACCCAAGTCGTCGCAACTAAGAATCACGAGTCGCGCGTGCGGGGAGTGGCCGAGTTGTTCGACCAAAGATTTTTGCGAATTTGCCACAGGTTCACGCTATCTTTCGCACGACTGCCATAAACCGACGCGCCGATCGCGCGCGCTCGACTCAAGGCTTGCAAATTGTGATGCGAACGCCATGTTTGGCTCGATGCTCAGAGTTCTGGCAAATCCTTGCTCTATTAGTAGTTGATTAAAAAATGTGCCGTCGGCAAGATACAAATAGACGAGAAGTCTCAGAAAGCGATCGCGCGGTTCGACATCGCGCACGAGTTTTACAACGGCACTTCTTGTCAGCATCGTCTTGGTGAACGCCGAAGCCTCTGGGCCAAAACACTCGACATCTCTGGTTGGATGCACGGTCTCGGGTGTGTCAACGCCGAGCAGGCGAACTGTTTCGGTTCGATTTTGCAGTTTGAGAACAATCGTGTCGCCATCGATCACCTTTAAGACTGTTGCGGTTGCAGAGTCGGTATCAACTGACGTTTGTAGCGTGTTCGCACACGACGCAAACAGGATCGAGGCAAGAAGGTAACGTGATTTGCGTTTGAAGTCGCGAGACACTCGTTCATGTGTGAGTATCTTTTGGATTATGGTAATTGAATATGAAAAATAACAAGCGCTCCGATTTCGGGTTGGGGCGCGTCGGTATTTGGACATTCGACTTAGATCTGCAGCCGATGACGCGCGCTCAAGAAGCCGTAATTGAACTCGAAGAATTGGGATATCGATGCGTGTGGGTGCCCGAAGCGGTGGGTCGCGAACCGTTTGCTTCCTGCGCATTGTTGCTTTCGTCGACAAAACATTTGACGATGGCCACTGGTATTGCGTCGATGCATGCGCGTAGCGCTACCACCATGGCTGCCGGATGGAAAACGCTGACCGAAAAGTTTGGTGACAGGTTTTTATTGGGCATTGGCGCGAGCCATCAGCATTTGGCAGAAAAGGTGCATCAGAGCACTTATTCCAAACCATTTTCGGCGATGGTCGAATATCTCGACGCCATGGATAATGCCGTGTTCTTTGCTGCACCACCCGCGACATCGCCCCGCCGAGTGTTGGCGGCGCTGGGCCCAAAGATGTTGAAACTTTCGGCGCAACGTGGTCTTGGTGCGCATCCGTATTTCGTGCCCGTTGAGCACACGGCTGGCGCTCGGGTGATTTTGGGAGATGATGCATTGCTCGCGCCAGAAATCGCGGTCGTTTTCGACACGAATGCCGAAACGGCACGGGCGACTGCGCGCCAACACATGCTGACCTATAACCGTTTGCCAAATTATGCGAATAATTTATTGCGATTGGGATACAGCCAAAACGACATTGCCGGGCCCGACAAAATGCCGAGCGACAAGATGGTTGACGCGATTGTTGTGTGGGGCACGTTCGAAACAATCATCAAGCGAATTAACGATCACATTTCTGCTGGCGCAAACCATGTGTCGGTGCAAGTTTTATCGAGCAAGGCAGGTGTGTTGCCAACTGCGCAATGGCGCGAGTTGGCTGCCGCGCTAAAGAGTTTTAATTAACGGAAAGCGATCGTCGTTCAAAAAGTCGCCAGGCTTCAATGAACGTGGCTCAAGGGGTGGCGACGTTTTCCATGGTCGTGGTGCCCAAACCGCGTCGCTGTCGACATAGCGAAAACTGACGACTCGACGGCGATTGCTGTAATTAGTTGTTGAAGGCGCGCTGTGCAGCGTGCGAAAGTGAAACGCAACGATGTCGCCAGGCATTGCTTCGAAGCACTCGATGTTTTCGGCAACATCAAGTTGCTGCGAGTCGGGGAGCGGTTCATATTCGTTGGCACTCGAAACATAAGGCGACTGATCCACGAATTTTCGTGGAATAAATTTTTTGCCCCAGCGATGACTGCCAAGAATTGCCCGTAATGCAATTTTTTCAGGAATCGGATCAAGCGGCACCCACAAACTGACGTTATTTTGCGAGTCGACGCCGTAATACGGCTCGTCGTTGTGCCATGGCGTGACTTGATTGTTGCCCGCTTCTTTGACCAAAACGTGTTCATGAAAAAATCGCCCAGATGTTTTTTGCATCAGGGCGAGAGCAATCTCTGGTAGCACGCCCGAAAGAGCGTGCGCTTTGTATGCGGCAAAGCGCGACCAGTTGACATAATCGTCGAAAAATCTGCCTTGTTGCAAATTGGCTGCATATTCGTTCGCCCATGGTCCGGGTGAGCGCATGTTTTGTTCGAGCGCATCTGAGAGTTCAGAAATTGCTTGTGGGCTTAAGACATCGCGCAATACAACGACGCCATCGCTTTGATATTTGGCGATGCTTTCGCTACTAATCACGACAAAATCAAATGCCGAGCGTACGTAGTTGAAGTTTGCGCATGCCAGCCAACCACCGCTCGTGCTCGCTGGCTTTTTTATTGACGAACTGGGCCACTTCGGGGTGCGGCAAGATCATGAAGGTTTCTTGGCGCAACGTTTCAACGACGATTTCGGCAACTTGTTCGGGTTCGAGCACGGCACCCGATGCGCGCACGACATTGCCGTTGTCGGCGGCCGTGGCTTCATCGGAGCGTCGCAACATATTCGTGTTTACGCCTTGTGGGCAAAGACAACTGACTTTGAGTCCGCGATTGCCATATGTAATTGAGAGCCATTCGGCAAACGACAACGCCGCATGTTTGGTCAACGAATACGGCGCCGAGCCGATCGCCGTGAGCAAGCCAGCTGCTGACGCGGTGCTGACGAAATAGCCGTGACCGGCCGCAAGCCAGTCGTCGATCAGATATTTGACCGCCCAGCGATGTGCGTGCACGTTGATATCAAAAGATATATTCCAGGTTTCTTCGCTGGTTGAAAGGTCGGTGCCCATTGCCACCCCGGCGTTGGCATAGAACAAGTCGATGAATCCAAGAAACTGTTTTGATTTTGCTACTAATTCGGCATTGGCTTTTTCTGTGGATAAATCACACGCCACACCGAAAGCCGAATTGGGGCGTTTGGCGTTGAGTTGCTCCACGACCGTGTCGAGAAGTTTTTCGTCGCGGTCGGCTAGTACGACTCGCGCTCCTTGTTTGTGAAATTCTTGCGCAACTGCTTTGCCGATGCCGTTTGCGGCGCCTGTCACAACGGTGTTTTTATCGCGCAATTCCACATTGTGATGCTAGGCACAAGCGGGGTCGTGCCGCTATTTGAGATTTCGATCCGTCTACCGTGACACATGCTTCAGGCATGATTTATCTAAATGACGAGGTCTGGTGTGTCGGTCGCACTAGCCTTCGGTTCACTGAACAAAGCAGATTCACGGCAACGAAAGGCTCAATCAAATGACAGATTCACGTGAGACAGCAGTTATCAGTGAAGCACTTGGCGTGATCGACAAAGCACTTCGCGAAATGTTGCAGCGTGAACTTGTCTCAACGGGAGAAGTTGCTGATTTGTTGTTAGATGTGCGTTCGTTGCTCACTGCGAGCGCGACAACCTCAACCCCCAAAGCCTAAATTTTCAGTTCGCGAGGCGAACTTTAGAAGAACGAAATTGCGAGGTGGGCGAGAAGACCCATTGCAGTGCCGATCAGGGCGCCGGCGAAAATGTCAGTGGCGTGGTGAATGCGTACCGCAATGCGGCTGGTGGCAACAATGACTGCAAAGCTAAACCACAGCGCAATTGCAGGCCAAGACGACCAGCGAGTCAAAACGACGGCAGCAAAAAAAGCAGAACTGGCATGCCCGCTCGGAAAACTCGAAGTGCGAGGCTTGCGAATTTTGAATCGCGAATCGCCTTTGACCGTGGGTCGTTCGCGTTTAAAAAATCTCTTGATCCCCTGATTCAAGAGCAAACTCTCGACACCCATAAGCGCCGAAAGAATTAGTGCTTGTTTGAGGCGCGAGTTGTCGGTGACTGCACGAACGATGCCGACGATGTGCCACAGCATGCCGAAGTCGCCGAGGGCCGTGGCTGTCGTGAACAACCAAATTGTCGGCTTGAAATTTCGAGTCGGTTCGAGCAGGCGATCGAAGCGGGCATCGAACGCGTCTAGTCGTGAGGATCGAGAATCAGACATAAAAAGTAGTTAAAACTAATTTAATCGCGTTCTAAAGTCGGGTAGATCTTTGGTGCCTCGATCTTGGCCAGTGAATCATCGCCACCAAACTCTGGGCACCATTGTTTGAAAGCACAAAAGTTGCACAACCCTGATTTTTTGGTGGCGAACTCGCCAGATTTGCACGATGCATCGATCTGCTCGAAAGTTTCGATCGCTGCAGCCTCACAAGCCGAGTTTGACTCGGGGGTGACTTCAACTTCGATCGGCGTGCTCGACTTGAGATACATCAAGCGCAGCCGTTTTGGCAGTTCGCCCCGCTCGCGCAGACAAAGCGATGCGTAGATGTGCATGTTGTCCATTTTGTTGGCGCCGAACCGTGCGTCTGGAACTTTGCCTGTTTTGTAATCGCTGACGACTAACTCGTTTTTTTCGTTGTATTCGAGTCGGTCGATGATGCCGCCAAGTTTGAATTTGCCGAAGTCTGAAGCGAGGTGCAGTTCAAGGCCAATTATTTTTGCGTTGCGCGGATTCTCCATGCGGTAATAGCCGTTGACAAGTTTGCGCGAATCTTTGAAGAATGCTTCGCTAGCGTCTTGGTTTAGGCCAAGTGCCTTGAATTTTGCGCTTGGCTCGTATTCGGCGCGAGTGACTTCGAAGGCTTCGCGAGCGGCTTCGACGGTGCGATGTTCGGGCTCGTTGGCGAGCAACAGTTCGAGCACGCGGTGTACGAAATTGCCCTTGACGAGATAAATTTGCGGCGGCTGCGGAAGTTTTTCGATTGACGCAAATCGAAACTGCAACGGACAGGTGCGAAAGTTGCTGATGCGCGAGGGCGAAAGCGTGGTCGGCGTTAAATAAACAGTAGAAGTCACGGCAATGACAATCTAGGCATTAGGTGTTCGGCGAAGTGAGACCATCGACTTCACGCACCAAGTCGGCGAGTCGCTCGGGTTGTTGCATTGGTCCGAAGTGGCCCAAATCTTGCCATTCGACGAAATGTGAATTGTTAACTTGCTCGGAGATACTGGCGGCAAACCCCGACGGCTGGCCTGTTTGCTGTGCGCCACTGACGACCCAAGTCGGGGTTTGCAAATTTTTTAGTTGATCCCAAGTTTCGTGGATAGCACCCATCTCAAAATTTCGAGCCTCGTACTCGGGCGCACACTTGAGCTCGACACAGTCTGAGGCATCTTTAAAGCCATGGTCGACAAAAGCCTGCAGCGAGCGCGGGTCGAATGCGTTCATTGGTGGTTTTGATGCGTAGTTGGCGAATGCTTCGGCTCGCGATGCAAAAGTTTTGCGGCGGCGACGAGCGCCCTCGGCTAGCGGACTAGCGCCACTATTTTTTTTGGCAATTTCGCGAATTGCGCTCGGAAAGATGATCGGCTCGTAAAGGATTAGCGCACGAAAAAGTTGTGGCGCTTCGAGCGCGGCCATGACGAGTGCGGCGCCACCCATTGAATGGCCAACCGCAATAGTTGGCTTCAAGATTTGCTTGGCGATCGCCAGGGCATCGTCGCCGTAACCTTGCCAAACAATCGGCCAATCTGGGTTGACAACCGAATCGCCATGACCGCGAAAGTCGAACGAGACGCATTCGTGTTCGTCAACAAGCGACTCAATGGTTGGTTCAAAGCAACGGCCGTGAAAACCAGTTGGGTGACAAAAAAGGACAGTTGGCGCAGTTGTACCCGATTCGGCGGGGTATTTATAAGCGCTGAGTTGCACTTTGTTGGAAGAACTGACCAAAAATTTGAGGATTTTCACGCTATTGCATTGTGGCAGGTTGGCGCACTACCTTATGCCAATGGCCTCACGTAAAAAAACCAAGAAGAAACTAACGAAGAAGACTGGCAAGAAGAGCGCGAAGAAGACTGGCAAGAAGAGCGCCAAAAAAACCGTCAAGAAAAAGTCGGCGAAGAAAAAAGCCGTGAAGAAGGTAGTCAAGAGAAAGAGTGCCAAAAAAACCGTCAAGAAGAAAGTCGCGAAAAAGAAGACTGCAAAAAAGAAGACTGCAAAAAAGAAGACTGCGCCCGGCTTGAAAGTCGGGGATATTGCTGGCATCATTCGCGACAATGCGCGCAAGCAACCAAATGCCGTGTCGTTAGTCTTGGGCGATCGTACGCTTACTTGGGCGCAGTTATTGTCGCGCTCGGCACAAGTTGCCCAAGGTCTGCGACGTGCCGGGGTTAAACCGCAAGATCGCGTTGCATTCCTAGACAAAAATGGTATTGAGCACTTTGAAGTGTTTTATGGATGTTCGCTGCTCAATGCAGTGAGTGTCGATGTCAACTGGCGCCTTGCTGCCCCAGAAGTTTCGTTCGTTGTCAACGACTCGCAAGCAGAAGTTTTGATCGTGGGCCAAGAGTTCGTCGCCATTTTGGATGCGATCGTCGGCGATTTAGTAAATGTCAAGACGATCGTCGTGATCGGTGGCCACCCAAGTCATAACGATTATGAGCGATGGGTCAGTGCGCAGTCGGCAGTTGATCCAAAAGTGCCGACCAAGCCAAGTGATGTTGCATTCCAGTTGTATTCAAGCGGCACGACTGGTCGACCAAAAGGCGTGATGCTAACGAACGACAACTTTTTTGCGTTGTTGCCAGCCGCGCGTGATGTATGGGGAATGTCAAATGAGTCCATCAACCTCGTGGCGATGCCGCTGTTTCACATCGGCGGTGGCGGTTGGGCAACGGCCGGTCAATTTGCCGGTGCTCGGTCGATCATCATGCGCGATGTTGATCCATCGGCGATGCTGACTTTGATCGAGAAACATCGCATCACTCACGCGTTTGCAGTGCCAGTGCTTTTGCAGTTTGCATTGGCGATGCCGAACATTGGCACGACTGATTTTTCAAGTCTCGAGTTGGTTGTTTACGGTGCGTCGCCGATTTCTGAGGCGGTGCTCGAAGGTTCGATCAAAGCATTCAAGTGTCCGTTCATGCAGGTTTATGGTTTGACAGAAACAACGGGCGTCGTCACAGTGCTCGGACCAGAAGATCACGACTTGAGTTCAGCCAACAAAGGTCGCTTGCGATCGTGCGGAAAAGCTTTTACTGGCATCGAGTTGCGAATTGTCGACTCTGACACTGGCAAAGACGTGCCGACCGGTGAAGTTGGTGAAATCTGGATTCGCTCGCGTCAAGTCATGAAGGGGTATTGGAACATGCCCGAAGAGACGGCCAAGTCAATTGTCAAAGGTCGCTGGTTTAGGTCGGGCGACGCGGGCTATTTCGACAAAGACGGATATGTCTACATCTTCGACCGAGTCAAAGACATGATCGTGTCTGGTGGCGAAAATGTCTACCCAGCAGAAGTCGAGAATGCGCTGATGGCTCATCCGGCGATCGCCGATGTGGCCGTGATCGGCGTGCCCGACGAAAAGTGGGGCGAAGTGCCGATGGCTTTAGTCGTGCGCAAGCCCGACACGCAAGTCACCGAGCAAGAGATTATTTCTTTTGCTCGCGAGCGACTTGCCGGTTTCAAAACACCGAAATCTGTTGGTTGGGTTGATGCCCTGCCACGCAACCCGAGCGGTAAAATTCTTAAAAAGATTTTGCGTGAACCATACTGGGTAGGTCGAACTCGTCAAGTCAACTAGATTTCGCGTTAGCGAAAAACAGAGGGTAGTTATATGAAACTTTCAATGATGATCAACTATATTTCTGATTTTCAAACATCAGCCAAGCGAGTCGCGGAACTCGAAAAAGTCGGACTCGACATGGTTTGGGTCGCCGAGGCTTACAGTTACGACGCGATTTCGCAGATCGGATATCTGGCCGCCGTCACCGAGCGGGTGCAGATCGGCACCGGCATCATCAATGTGTTCTCACGCACGGCTGCACTGACGGCAATGACAGCAGCAGGTTGCGACTATGTCAGCAACGGACGATTTATTTTGGGTCTCGGTGCTTCAGGGCCACAAGTAATCGAGGGCTTTCATGGCGTGCCATATGAAAAACCAATGCAACGCACCAAAGAATATATAGAGGTATGTCGCGAAGTGTGGCGACGAGAGAACCCGTTGAGTTATAACGGCAAGACGGTGCAAGTGCCGTTGCCTGCTGGTCAGGGCACCGGTTTAGGCAAAGCGTTGAAACTGATTAATCACCCAGTGCGCAGTGAGATTCCGGTTTGGTGGGCATCACTCAAAGACAAGAGTGTTGAAGCGACTGCAGAAATCGCCGACGGTTGGATGCCCGTGTTCTTTATGCCGGAAAAATTTGAGAATGTTTGGGGCAAGTCGCTGAAAGCTGGCTTGGCAAAGCGCAGTTCGAATTTAAAAAAACTAGATGTGTCGGCAGGTGGCATGTTGCATATTGACGAGTCGTTGACGCCAACGAAACAACACGAAGTTCTCGATTTTGCCCGTTCGAGTTATGCGTTGTATGTCGGTGGCATGGGTGCGCGTGGAAAAAATTTTTACAACGACATGTGTCGTGACTATGGATACGAAAAAGAAGCGGTTGAGATCCAAGATCTCTATCTAGAAGGCAAGAAGAAAGAAGCTGCGGCACTGATACCGAGTGAGTGGCTTGAACTCTCAAATCTTGTCGGGCCGCGAAGCTATATCAAAGAGCGAATCGGCGCTTTCAAAGAAGCGGGCGTGACGGTGTTGCAGGTGAACCCAGTTGGCCCTGACCCTGTGCGCGAAATCGAAACTCTCCGTTCAATTTTGGACGAGTCGTAAGACTATTTCTCGGGCTAATTAATAGTTGCGTTATTAGTTGCACTGATTTTTAAATTGGCTCGAACATTGCGCGTGGCGAGCAAATAAATAATTGATGAGCAAATCGCAATAAGTGCGAACACTGCGATGGTGCCGCGTGCACCGATGGATTCAGAGACGACACCTGCAACCAGGCTGCTGAGCCCGAGTGAGAGTGTGATCAACGCAAAGTCGCCGGCCAAAACTCGACCACGCATCTCGTCGGGGCAACGCACTTGTAATCCATATGTAGAGAGCGTCCATTGTGCGCCGCCACCTAAGTGGGCGAGACAAACGAAAATTGCGGCAACAATCAGCACGGGCGATGCGGCGGCGGCGAGGTAGCCGCTGGCAAAACCCAAACCCGAAATGCCGCAAACCAAAATGACTCGTGACAAATCATTTTTGACGAACCGTGCCGCAATCAATGGCCCGAGTGCGCTGCCGACACCGCGCAGGCCGAGCATTAAACCACGACCAGCGTCGCCACTGTTGAACGAGTCAGCGGCGAAAACTGCAAGTTGACTGACGACACCAGCGCCAACAGCAAATGTCATCTTTGACATCAATAACGACATGATCGCTGGGTCTGATTTTGCAAGATGCAATGCTTCGCCCATGTCGCTAATCGGGTGAATGCGACGAGTTTGAATTTTCGTGCGGGCTTCTTGCATCGGGCGAGTGACTAGTGCGATCAAAATTGCAGCGACAATGAACGTGACGACGTCGGCGATAAATGCTGCATTGCGACCAAATGCCTGGGAGAAAACTCCACCGATGCCGGCGCCGACTGCCAGCATCACGCCCCAACTGCTGCCGAAAATCGCGTTGGCTTGGCGCAATTCGTCGGGGTTCTTGGCCAAGTTGGGGATTGCTGCTTCGAGTGCTGGTCGAACGAATGCCGCGAGTGCGGCGATCGAACCTTGGGCGACGAAAGCAATCCAAATTCTTGAATCGCCGATCAGCAAAAAACTTGCGGCAGCGATTGCTTGCAGAATTGAAACAACGATCAGAACTTTGCGACGGTCGTAGCGATCGGCGACTGGGCCACCAATTGGTGAAGCCAAAAAAGATGGCAATGAAAACGCGACCAGCAATAACGAGACGAGAAACTTAGAACCCGTGAGATCTTGAACCAAACCAGCCAGCGCGACGAAAGTGAACCAGTCTCCCATGAACGAGAGGTTTTGGGCGATGAACAGCAGGCGCAAATCACGGTTGGTCTTTAAAACTTTGAACACTGTGAGAATCTATTTCTTGTTGCCGAGCGCGCGCAAAATTTGTTCGGCTTGTTCGACAATTTGCCTCACGATTTTGCCGGCGGGCATTACTTCGTTGACCGCGCCAGTGCCTTGACCTGCAGGGTAGAACTCGCGTGAAGTGTCGACTTGTGTGCCTGACGGATGACCGAGGTGATTGGCGTTGGCTTGCGACGAAGCAATTGCTTGCAGCGGAAAAGTTTGAATTTCTTGCGGATGCTGTTCGTAGTGGTTCGTCCATTCGTTGCGCACGACTCGACATGGCTTACCTGTATACGAACGACTGATCACTGTGTCGTCTTCGCGACTGGCGACCAATGCTTCTTTGTAGCCGTTGACTGCACGAGCCTCGGGTGTGGCGATGAATCGTGTGCCGACCCAAATGCCATCGGCACCTAGTGCGAGCGATGCGGCAAGACCTCGGCCGTCGAACAACCCACCGGCAGCAACGACCGGAACTTTTGCCGACACGGCGTCGACAACTTGTGGCACGAGTGCCATCGTCGCCACGAGTCCAGTGTGTCCACCGGCTTCGGTGCCTTGGGCGACGACGAAGTCGCAACCGCTGGCAACTGCCGCAACTGCGTGGCGAACTTTGCCGCACATTGAGCCGACCAAAATGTTGTGGCTGTGCAACAAATCAATCGCGTCACGTGGCACACCGAGACCCGCAACAAAAATTCGCGCGCCGCCATTAATGACATCGCGAATGCCTTGCTCGAAGTGTTGCGGGAGCGCAGTTAATAGATCAACACCGAATGATTTGCTCGTAAGTTTTTTTAGCGCGCTGATTTCTCGCGCCAGTTCGCCATCACGCATTGTGGATGCACCAAACGTGCCGATGCCGCCGGCTTCGCTGACGGCCGCTACGAGTTCGTGATATGAAACACCACCCATGCCAGCCAGCATCACAGGATGCTCGATGTCGAACAGGTCAGTGATACGAGTGCGCACGGCTATTAACTTAGTTGGTCTTGCGTGCTTGGCTTGTTTTGAATGCGCCGTCGCGCTTAAGAAACTTGCGATGCCAGCGCGATGGGGTGAGCACGGCGGCGCGGGGTTCATCTTCGAACATCCACCGCACGAAATTGCGCCGCGTCCAGTCTGAAGCACCAGCCACACGCAAGACTCCGCGTGTCAGCACTGCGTTTTGTAAGACCTTACCGAGCGCAAAACTCATGCGATGATCGGCAAAAAATTCACGCTTGACTTTTCGTGCATACGACTTGCAGATTGCATGTTGATCATATTTTGAAGAACTTGTGATCGCTTCGCCAGCGAGCACGCCGGTCAAGAGCGCTTGGCCGATGCCTTCGCCCGTCATTGTGTCGGCGGCACAAACCGCGTCGCCAATGAACAGCGTTCGACCCGAGAAAAGTTTCGCCGATGTGATGCGCGCCGGAATCGGCCATGCAGTGTGCCGACCTTCGAGCGCCGCATTTTGACCGAGCGCCGACGCAATATGCGGCCGAGTGAGAAGTTCTACCCATAGCGCTTTCATTTCTTGCACCGTGTAGTTCGATCCGCGCAAAATACCAAAGCCAATGTTGGCACGACCATTGGGCAACGGAAACGACCATGCATAACCTGGCAGCAAATCTTTTTCGAACCAAACATAGAGACGCTTGCTCGCGGGGCCGGTGACATTGCTGACATATTGACGAAAGGCGTGCCACTCGCCGAGATAACTGGTTTGCGCCGCACCGAGAGATTTGCGAACTGGCGACCACATTCCGTCGGCGGCGACCAAGAATTTTGCAGTTATCTCTTTGAAGTCGCTTGGCGAATCTGTGGCGATCACTATTTCTTGTGAGTTTTGTCGAGCGACCGAGACGAACGCACAGTTTTCGACGATGCGCACGCCGCTTGCACGCGCGTGTTGCACGAGTGCATTATCAAGTTCGATTCGCGGGGCGATTGCGGCGAATTGACCTGCTTTGTGATCGCGATTGTTCGGAAGATCAAGTTGAATTTCGCGACCCGACGGCGAGCGAAGTGAAATTTCGTCGCAAACCTGATAGTTCGCAACAGTGCTTGGGTCAAAACCGAGCATTTCGAGAACGCGCAACGCGCCAGTTGTCAGCCCATCACCACAACATTTGTCGCGCGGAAATAATGCTTTGTCGATGATCAACACATCTTTGCCACTCGCGACAAGTGTGAGTGCGGCAGCGACACCAGCCGGACCTGCGCCAACTATTAATACATCACAATGGCTTGGTGTTTTTTGTCGCGAAATAGCATTGACCACGAGCCTCAGGCTAGAGTTCTCGGCGATGAGTCGCTTATGTGAAGGTCGAGTAGTAATTGTCACGGGTTCAGGTCGCGGAATTGGTCGCGAACACGCACTTAGCCTGGCCAAGCACGGGGCGTTTGTCGTCGTCAACGATCTCGGTGCCGGCGTCGACGGCAAAGGTGGCGATGCGTCTCCCGCGCAACAAGTTGTCAATGAAATCGAAGCGATGGGCGGCAAAGCGATTGCCAACGGCGACGATATTTCTTCATGGGATGGCGCCGAGCGTCTGATCAAGACCGCCGTGGAAACTTTTGGTGATTTGCATGCTGTGATCAACAACGCCGGCATCTTGCGCGACCGAATGTTGGCCAACATGAGCGAAGAAGAATGGGATGGCGTAATCAAGGTTCACCTCAAGGGCACATTTGCACCGTCGCGACATGCCGCCGCATATTGGCGCGATCGAAGCAAAGCAGGCAAACCAGTGGATGGTCGAATTATCAATACGTCATCTGTTTCTGGAATCTACGGCAATGTTGGTCAGACAAATTACGGCGCGGCAAAAGCGGGTATTGCTGCGTTCACGACAATCGCATCACTTGAACTCGGGCGATACGGCGTGACTGTGAACGCTGTTGCACCAGTTGCTTTGACACGAATGACAGAAAATCTTGGACCAGCACCCGAGACTGAAGCAGAGCGTGAACAACGATCCCCAAAGTGGATCGCGCCGATCGTGACTTGGTTGGCTTCAGCCGAATCGGCTGGCATCACGGGTCGAGTGTTTGAAGCCAGTGGCGATGTCTTGGCAATTGCCGAGGGTTGGCACCGCGGGCCGACACACAAGCCAGTTGATGACCCGACGAAACTTGGGCCGGTTGTCGAAGAGATGATGGCCAAGGCTCGATTGAATGCCGGCATGGATGGTCGCGACGGCACTTGGCCTCAACCGCAAAAGAAATAATTTAAAAAAGTTTTAGGTCGTCAGTTTTTTTGCCGCGAAGTTCGTCGTAGTCGACTTCGCACCAACCGATGTTTCGGCTTTCGGCCAACATGCGGGCTTGCGGCTTGATTGATTGGGCGACGAAGATGCCGCGAATCTTGCCGAGCGCCGAGTCGGCGTGTAGGCATTCGATGTAACGCGTGAGTTGTTCGACGCCGTCAATTTCGCCACGACGCTTAATCTCAATAGCCACGGTTTGACCAGTTGCATCACGACACAGCAAATCAACTGGGCCAACTGCGGTTGGATATTCGCGACGAATCAATGTCAAACCAGGTTCGATTGTTTCGGGCATCGCGGCAAGCAGCACTTGCAAATCGGCTTCGACACCATCTTTTGTCAGACCAGGATCTTCGCCAAGTTCGTGCGAGACATCAGAAAAAACTTGATGCAGTTGAATCGTCAGTGTTTCGCCTTTCGGGTTGCGAACAATCAATCGATCTGCGAGTTCTTCGAATGTATTCGGCGCGTTCATCCAATTAAGTGGTTTGTAGGCGCCACCGTCGGCATGAATTGCGACGCAGCCATCGGCTTTGATCATGATCAGTCGTGTTGCTTCTGGCAACGAGGCTGCGAGCCGACCTTCATATGTGACGCTGCATGAAGCGATGACTACACGCATGGTGAAGTTTTATTTTTTGTAGCCGAGAGCGGCGAGAACTGGTTCGGCAAATTCTTGACGACACACAATTAAGTCGGGTAGCCATGTGTCTTGTTCGTTATATATAAGGGGTGAACCGTCAACTCGGCTTGTGTGCAAACCAGCGGCGCGAGCGACGGCGACTGGGGCGGCAGAGTCCCATTGGTGTTGGCCGCCCGTATGTAGATAAATGTCGCATTCGCCGAGCACGACTGACATTGCTTTGGCGCCCGCAGAGCCAAGTCGTATCGCGTCGCAGCCAAGTGTTTCGGCGACGATCACTGCTTCGCGCGGTGTGCGCGTGCGCGAAACAACCAGTCGTGGTGGACCGTCGTGTTTTTTTGGTGGCGTGGGTGGCGGGTTGGTGCTCAATGTCATTTCGATTGCGGGCAAACTGACCGCCGCGGCAACCAATGAACCGTGATTACTGTCGCGTTGCCACAAAGCGACATGCACGGCCCAGTCGCTGCGGTCTGGTTCGCTGAACTCTTGAGTGCCATCTAGCGGATCGATTATCCAAACTCGATCTGCCTTGAGTCGTTTTGAAGTGTCGAGGGCTTCTTCGCTGAGCACTGCATCATCGGGTCGAAACTCACGCAACTGCGACATCAAAAATTCTTGGGCCATCGCGTCGCCAGCATCTTTTAAATCCCAACCCCACACGCCCCGCTCGACAAGCGAATTGCGCAACTCGACGAGCCGTTT
>CAMDEC010000005.1 GCA_945893395.1 Bifidobacterium breve | reverse complement strand
GCAGGGAACTTTGCGGAACAACAAAGTTGTCGTGACGGTTATGACCAACATCGGCTTTCACCAGGCGATGAAGCAAGCAGAGATTGAAGTAGTCACGACCCCGGTCGGTGACAGATCGGTTTTGATCGCCCTTGAACATGGTTCGCTTTCGTTGGGTGGCGAGCAAAGCGGACACATTATCTATCGTGATTTGGCGACAACCGGCGATGGTTTGCTTGCGGCGCTGAGACTTGCTTCGTTGATCGTTGGTTCAAAAAAATCGCTGAGCGAGATCGCCAGTCAAGCAATGACTAGTTTTCCTCAGGTGTTGGTCAACCTTCGCGTCAGCAGACGAATTGAAGACATAGATCAACTTTTCAAAAACGAGATCGCAATGGCCGAGAAATCCCTTGGAGGAGTCGGTCGCGTTTTGGTGCGTGCAAGTGGAACCGAGCCGATGGTGCGGGTTATGGTTGAGGCACCGCAACAAGATACGGCTGAGACGGTGGCTGCAACATTGGCCGACGCGATAACTGCGCGACTCGGCTGATAGCGATGCGAAAGTAGACTAGAAATTATGTGCGGAATTATCTGCGTGTTGAGCCGTAAGACTCGACGAGCCACCCCAACCGCCAAAGAGATCTTGGCTCTGTTGGATGCCGCTTTAGACGCTGGCACCAAGAGTGACATTGACCAACTCGCCCAAGCCGTGACGACCGCCGACAAACTTTTGCGTGGCGAGGCCGGCCAGTTGTGTATGGCCGACAACCATCAGTTGATTGCGGCGATGACCTCTCGAATTGACCAACTGGATGCGATTGTCGACGCCTATGAACAGTCGGTCGAGAAATCGGCAAGTTTGCAGACTGAAACTTCGCAACATGCACTGGATGAAATAATTCGCGCCAAAGACGCGATTTGGGAACTGCGTCATGATCGAATTCGCACGGCGAAACTCGTCGACGCATTGGCGGGGCAAGGGGCTTCAGATTCGGCACGCAGCGGATATTTTTCGATTCAGCAGGCGTTCTCGGGTTTGGATCGGCTCGAGGTTCGCGGTCGCGATTCGGCGGGTATTCATGTGCTCGTATCGAGCCACGGTCTGAAGGCAACTGACAAAGAAGTTAAAGCTCTATTGGCGAATCGTCGCGAAGATGCATTGTTCATGTCTGGGGCGATGCGCATAACCGAAAATGCGTGGTCGTTTGTTTATAAGGCCGCTGCAGAAATTGGCGAACTTGGCGACAATACCCGTGTGATGCGCAACGCCGTGATGGCTGATGCTTTGTTGCGGCTCTGCATCTCGCAACCAAATGCGCAAGTTGCAGTGTTGGCACACACCAGGTGGGCGAGCGTCGGAATCATCTCTGAACCCAACGCGCACCCCGTGAACAGCGAAGAACTTGAAGGCAAGCATGATGACGCATATTTGGTGGCGGCATTGAACGGTGATGTTGACAACCATGCTGACCTGCGAGTGCAATATGGTTTGCGTGTCGCGGGGCCGATAACAACCGACGCAAAAGTTATCCCTGCATTGGTTTCACGAAAACTAGCCACGACAAAAAATTTGACCGACGCATTTCGTGAAACTGTCGCCCAGTTTGAGGGTTCGGTGGCGATTGCGGTCGCGGGTGCGACTGAGCCGGATAAATTGTTGCTGGCTCTGCACGGCAGTGGTCAAGGATTGTGCATTGGTCTTGCCGAGGATCGATTCATTGTTGCCAGCGAACCATACGGCGTGGTCGAAGAGACTCTCAACTATGTGCGCATGGATGGAGAGGCCCTCGCCGACATAAATAATCCGTCGAGCAGAGGTCAAGTAGTTGCCCTCTCGGCAGCCAACGCCGGCGAATTATCTGGTATCGAGTTGGTCGCGTATGACGGACGCAGAATTGATTTGACCGCTGAGAAAGTTTTGACTGCCGAGATAACGACACGAGATATAAATCGCGGCGAGCACAAACATTTTTTGGCAAAAGAGATTGCCGAAGCGCCGGAAAGTTTCCGTAAAACAATTCGCGGGCGAATTGTCGAAAACAACGGCGTGTTGGCAACCGATCTGGGCGAAAGAGTTTTGCCACAATCAATTTGTGATCGGTTGGCGTCGGGCACAATAACAAAAGTTCGTGTGATCGGCCAGGGAACGGCGGCAGTTGCTGGTCAGGCACTTGCCAAGTTGCTGAACGAATTGGTTGGCATTGGTTTGAGCGCCGAAGCGCTGTTGGCCAGTGAACTTTCGGGTTTTGGTCTGCAACTTGATATGAGCGACACGCTCGTTGTTGCGGTAAGCCAAAGCGGCACTACAACCGACACGAATCGCACCGTTGACTTGGCGCGGGCGCGCGGCGCGAGTGTTCTGGCGATCGTCAATCGTCGTGGCAGTGAGCTTGCGGCGAAAGCAGATGGTGTGATGTATACATCTGACGGTCGCGACGTCGAGATGAGCGTTGCCAGCACCAAGGCATTTTACGCGCAGGTTGCAGCCGGCGCACTTTATGCGTGTGCGTTGTCAAAAGCGCTTGGTAAATCTTCTGACCGTGCGCGACATGAGCTCTTGGCTGGTTTGCGCAAGATACCTGATGCGCTTGTTGAAGTTTTGGCGACGCGACCAGAGATTGCGGCGGCGGCGAAACAGTTTGCGTCATCGCGACGCTACTGGACGGTGGTTGGCAACGGCATGAATTTGATCGCGGCCCAAGAGGTGCGGATTAAATTGTCCGAGCTTTGTTATAAATCAATTTCGAGCGACTCAACCGAGGACAAAAAACACATTGACTTGTCTTGTGAACCGTTGATTTTTGTGTGTGCAACCGGGCTGCTCGAAGGTACGGCGTCAGACGTGGCCAAAGAAATTGCGATTTACCGTGCGCACAAGGCCTTGCCGATCGTCGTTGCGACAGCGGGCCAGACGCGCTTTGATGCCGCCGCCGCGGTGTTGTTGGTGCCGAATGTCGAGACGAGCCTGTCGTTTATTTTGAGCGTGATGGTCGGACATTTGTTCGGCTACGAGGCGGCACTGGCGATTGATGCTTTGGCGCGGCCGTTGCGTGAAGCGCGCGAAGTTGTTGAACACGCAGTTGAGCGTGGCGGTGACGCCAACAAATTGTTGGAAAAGATTCGCACCGAGTTGGGTGCACCTGCGACACGATTTACCGATGCATTGGCCACTGGCAACTACGACGGCAACCTGGAAGCCAGTACGGCGGTGCGAATCGTGACGATGTTGCGTGACACGCTGGCGAGCGACCCGGTTCAGGCGTATCAGCGCAGTTCGGGCAAGATTGCCTCACCAGAACTGTTGCTCGACGATTTGACGAGTGCGCTGACGCGTGGCGTTGACGAATTGACGCGTCCCGTTGATGCGATCAAGCATCAGGCAAAGACCGTGACCGTGGGTATCTCGCGAAGTGACGAAGGTTTGTTTGACCGCAAGTTGGTCAAGGCGTTGCTTGAAGCGGGAGTGGCGCGTGAGCGACTTTCATATCGGGTGCTCAAGATCGTGGCAGACCTAGACGCCGCAGTGGGTGCCGTAACCGGGTTTACTCGATATCAAATCGAAGGCGACATCGTCAGTGGCGCGGCAACAATCACGATCATTGATCGCGGTGGAATGTCAAAGAATCTGACCTCGCGAGTCGATCGAAATTCGCAACTAGTGGGCACCAAGCGTCGGGTTGCCAGCGACCAAGAAGTTCTTGTGGCTCGTGGCCGCAGCGACAATCGCACGGTGATCATGGTGCCAGAAACAAAAGGCGGACAGACCACGGGCATCACGCTGTTGCATGTGATGTTTCAGGATCGACTGCCAGCCACGGCGATGCGCGCGGTGCTGCAAGGTTACGACCGCCGTTATGACCGACTTGTCGACTGGGTGACAGAAACCGAAGGTGCGTTCAGGGAAGATCGATTGGCTGAGGTGTCGGTTGCCGATTTGCTGATCTTGCCGATCAGCGACATGGCTGATCATTGGCGAACAAGGGAGTAGCGCAGATGATTGGTCTGGGTATTGATGCTGTCAGCGTGCGACGATTTCGTGATGCACTGGACCGCACGCCAAATTTGCGCACGCGAGTTTTTACATTGGCCGAACTTGAATCATTGTCGGGTCGTGTGGATAGTGCACCAAGTTTGGCCGTGCGATTTGCCGCGCGTGAGGCGACGATGAAGGCACTTGGTGTTGGGCTCGGGGCTTTTGACTTGCACGATGTTTCAATCCGCAATTCTGAAACTGGCGCGCCCGAATTGATCGTGACTGGTCGAGCTCTTGAACTTGCCCAAGCCCAAGGTGTGCAGAGTTGGCTCGTTTCGCTTTCGCACACCGATGACATGGCTGTGGCTGTCGTCGCGAGTAACTGAGCAATAAATTCGGCGATGAATCCGATTAATCGCTGGGCGTGGGTTGAAGTCGACCTCGACGTGATTCATCAAAATGTCGCTGAGATAGTTCAACAGGCTGGGCGCTCGCAATTGTGGGCCACGGTGAAAGCAAACGGCTATGGACACGGCGCGGTAGAAGTTGCGCGAACTGCGTTAAGTGCGGGCGCGAGCGGCTTGTGCGTGGCGCTGGCCGACGAGGCGCATCAATTGCGTGTCGCAAAAATTGCTGCACCGATTTTGATCGTCAGCGAGCAACCCGAAGTTGCATTCGAACAAATGTTGGGCGATGAAGTTATAGCAACCGTGTATAACCCTGCGACGATAAATAGTTATGCAGCCGTCGCAAAACGTCTTGGGGTTGTTGGCAAGGTGCATTTAAAAGTTGACACGGGGATGCACCGCGTTGGCGTGACGGTATCCAGCGCGATGGCTCGCGTTGAGCAAATTCGTGCGCTGCCATCGTTGCAACTAGAGGGTGTTTACACGCACTTTGCGGCGGCTGACTTGCCGAGTCATGACGAGACTGCCAAGCAACAACGACGATTCGACGACTTTGTCGCCGAACTTGAACGCAAAAAAATGCGACCAAAATATGTGCACACGTCAAATTCGGCGGCGATGTTGCGAAATTTGAATGCTGCGACCGACATTGCGCGAGTCGGCATCGCGATTTATGGCATTGCCCCGAGCAATGAAACCGAAACGGTCGCAAGTCGTTTGCGACCAGCGATGTCGCTGCATGCTCGCGTTAGTCATGTGCAACGGCTTGATGCGGGCGAAGGTGTTTCATACGGTTTGCGAAAAAAACTAGATAGCGCAGCCACGATCGCCACGCTGCCGCTCGGGTATGCCGATGGTGTGCCACGTCGGTTGTGGAGTGTGGGGGGCGAAGTATTGATCGCGGGTAAGCGTTGCCCGATTGTTGGTGTTGTGACGATGGATCAGTTGATGGTCAACTGCGCTGACGCAGAAGTCAAAATCGGCGACCAGGCAGTTTTGCTTGGCACGCAGGGCAGCGAGAAAATTGCTGCCAACCAAATTGCGACCCGGCTCGACACGATCGGCTATGAGATTGTTTGTGGCATTAGCGCGCGCGTGCCACGCGTATATATCGAAAAAAAGGTTTAGTCGCAATGAAGTTTTTGCTTGGCTCATTGACAGATACGCGGCAGTTTGCAGAAATTGTTGCCGCGCATGTGCGACCGCGCGACATGATCGTTTTGGCTGGCGAAATGGGTACGGGTAAGACGACATTTACGCAGAGTTTTGGTCGCGCACTTGGTGTGACTGATTTGATTACTTCGCCGACATTTAACTTGCTGCATAATTACGGTTCAGGGCGAATGTCGTTGCATCACGCCGATCTTTATCGCCTTGAGCGAACGGGTGAGCTTGAAGATCTAGGACTCGATGAACTGCAAGACAGTGGCGGGGTGATCGCCGTCGAATGGGGAGACATAGTCGGCGATGAACTGGGCGATGCTTTGGTGCTGCGCTTTGAGCATGCTGTCGAAACAGCCGATACTGAGGTGCGCACGGTAACTGTTGGGGCGCGTGGGGCCCAATGGGCGAGCCGATTTAACAAACTCAGCGAAGAATTATCCACCAGTTTCAAAGTATTGGCGCGAGGCTGAGACCGATGATTATTTTGGCGATTGACACATCTACGGATGCCGTGAGCGTCGCAGTCAACAATTCGAAACAGTTGTTGGCGAGTGCCCACGTCACGAGCGATCGGCGCCACGCCGAATTGCTCGCACCGATGATCTCAAGCGTCTGTGCACAGGCAGATATCTCGATGCGCGAGATCGATGTTATGGCCGTGGATATTGGGCCGGGTTTGTTCACTGGCATGCGCGTTGGCATTGCCTCGGCCAAAACGATCGCCCAAGTGTTGGATGTGCCAGTTGTTGGAGTTTCAAGTTTGGATATTTTGGCCCGTTCGGTGACAACCACGCAACGGGTCGTGTTGTCGACCATTGATGCCCGACGCGGCGAACTTTATTGGGCGATGTATCGCAACGACATTGGGTCGAGCATTGAAGTTAAACCGCCGCGAGTTGGCAGCGTCAGTGATTGTGTCGTCGAGATCATCGACCGTGGCCAAGAAGCATTGATCGTCGGCAACGGTGCATTGCGTTATCGCCAGCAGTTGAGCGAGATGCTCGAGACCACTGGCTTGTCAATTGAATGGGCGAGTGAACAACTTGCTCAGCCGAGTGCGGCGGTTCTCGCGCTAATCGCAGCCGAGTTGGCTCTGGTTGAACAGTGGCAGACGGCAACCGAATTGCAGGCGCTTTATTTGCGGGCACCCGACGCCGAAATTAATTGGGCCACTCGGGTGAATTCATGAGTATTTTAGACCGGTTCATACGCGCGAAAGGAAAAGATCGCGAAGGTGATTCGCTGGCTGAAACTAGTCAGCAGTCGCAAAACTTGGTGATCGTGCCGATGCGTCGCGCACATATTCGTAAAATCATGCCAATTGAGCAGCAGGTTTATCCGCGACCATGGACGGCCCAAGTTTTTGTCGAAGAACTCGAACAGGTGCGCTCCGGGAAGCGCCACTATTTGGTTGGCACCATCTCTGACGAACTTGTCGGCTATGGCGGGTTGCTGTATGTCGAAAATGATGCTCATGTGACCAATTTGGCCGTGCATCCGATGTGGCGAAGTCGCGGAATTGCGACCGAATTGATGCTTGATCTCGCGTGGGAAGCGAATCGTCGCGGTTGTGAAGCGATGACTCTCGAGGTTCGACACACCAACGTTGCGGCACAACTGCTTTATCGCCGTTTTGGTTTTGTGCCGGCCGGTGTGCGCAAAAAATATTATGAGAATCGGGATGATGCCATTGTGATGTGGTGTGCCGGAGTGCAGCAACTAGAATTCTCCGAGCGGTTGCGCAAAATCGAACTGGACCGAATGTGAACTGGACCGAATGTGAACGGGTCGAATGTGAGGCGTGAACTCAAGATCGACAGTGCGACGGTCGTGCTTGGCATCGAAACAAGTTGTGATGAGACGGCGGCGGCACTTGTAATGGGTGGCAACGATGTTTTGTCGTCGGTTGTGGCGTCGCAATTAGATGTGCATGCCCGCTTTGGCGGCGTGGTGCCAGAGATCGCGAGTCGCGCGCACCTCGAGGCGATTACGCCGGTGATTGACCAAGCCGTTGCAAAATCTGGTTTGAGTTTTGAACGCGTTGACGCGGTGGCAGCAACCGTTGGGCCAGGTTTGGTTGGCGCATTGCTGGTCGGCGTGGCGGCGGCGAAATCTTTGGCGTTGACATTGGATGTGCCGTTTGTTGGTGTCAACCATCTGGAGGCGCATCTTTATGCGGCGATGCTCGACGACCCGAATGTCGAGTTTCCGATGTTGGTGTTGCTTGTTTCGGGTGGGAACACGATGTTGGTTGAAGTGCGCAAGCCTGGTGTTTATCAAATCGTCGGGCAAACTCGCGACGATGCTGCGGGCGAGGCATTCGACAAAGTTGCGCGGTTTTTAGATTTGGGTTACCCGGGCGGACCTGCGATTGATGCGCTGGCAAAAACCGGTGATGCCAAAGCAATTGATTTTCCGCGGGCGATGTTGAACGACGGTCTTGATGTTTCGTTTAGCGGATTAAAAACCGCGGTGATCAACTATGTCCGCAAAAACTCAGGTGCAAAAACAAAAGACATAGTGGCGTCGTTTCAACGCGCGGTCGTCGATGTGTTGGTGGCCAAAACAATGCGTGCTGCCGAAAACCTCGGCGCACGCACGGTTGCGCTTGGCGGCGGTGTTGCAGCGAACTCGTTGTTGCGCAGTGAGACTGCGCGCGCGTGTGAGCAAAAAGATTTTCATCTGGTGTTACCATCACTGGCAATGTGCACAGACAACGCGGCGATGATCGCTTCAGCAGGGTGGCATCGCCTGCAATTGACCGGTGAGTCGACGCTCGACGCAGGCGTGTATCCCAATTTGGGTTTGAGCGTGGCAAATTTATGAACGAAGTCGTGACCGCAAAACCGTTGCAACTTGGCGAGCGCAGCATCTGGCCACCAGTCGTGTTGGCGCCGATGGCGGGGGTGACGAACCAGCCGTTTCGCACGCTGTGTCGTGAGTTTGCGCCTGGGCTCGTCTATGTCAACGAGATGGTGATGGCCGCGGCGTTGGTTTATAAGAACCCAAAAACGGAGGCGATGATCGCGTTTGGGCCCGATGAGTCTTTTCGCAGTTTGCAACTTTATGGCAGCGACCCGAAAATTATGGCCGATGCGATCACGCAACTGGGTCGACGCAACGCGGTGGATCACATCGATTTGAATTTTGGTTGCCCTGCCCCGAAAGTGACGCGGCGGGGCGGCGGTGCGGCGGTGCCGCTGAAGAAAAATTTGCTTCGTGAGATCGTCACGGCCGCCGTGAAAACGGCTGGGTCGTTTGGTATACCAGTCACATGCAAATTTCGAATCGGCTTGAACGACGATTTGTTGACCCATATTCACACTGGTTTGATTTGTCAAGATGCCGGCGTCGTGGCGATCGCGTTGCATGCTCGCACGGCCCAGCAGCACTATGCACCGTTTGCGCGGTGGGAGGCGATTACCGAGTTGAAAAACGCCGTGACGGACATACCAGTTTTGGGTAACGGCGACATTTGGGAAGCCAACGATGCGCGCGAGATGATGCGCGTTACCGGCTGCGACGGTGTCGTAATCGGTCGTGGGTGTCTAGGCAAGCCGTGGTTGTTTCGCGACATGGTGGCGATGTTCAACGGCGAGGAGATTTCTGCGACGCCGAAACTCGGTTGGGTGCTTGAAGTGATGTTGCGACACGCGATTGCACTTGAAGCGCATTTTCCGCCAGGCCGAGGCATTCGCGAGTTTCGCAAACACGCGGGCTGGTATTTGACTGGATACCCCGTGGGTGGCGACCTGCGTCGGCAGTTTGGTGAAACTTCGAGTATTGAACACTTGTGTCAGTTGATCGAGCAATGCGACCCAGAGGCGACGATCGTTGCTGGTGGTGAAAGATTCGTGCGTGGTCACCACAACGGGCCGGTGAACATTGTGTTGCCGCATGGCTTCTTAGAAAGTCTTGACGATCTCGTCGCGCCTGATGACGCCACGTTGACGCACATGAGCGGTGGCTGAAGTTGCACGGCGAAGCGAATTGCGCACCGTGACGAGTCGAATTGTTTTGGCGTCACGCTCGCCGCGGCGAAAAGAGATTTTAGAAAAACTTGGTTTGGTTTTTGAAATTGACCCGCCAGAGATTGATGAGACGCCTCACGATGGTGAAGAGCCGGTCAAATATGTGCAACGTATCGCCGCGGCTAAAGCCGACAAAGTGGCGTTGCGACACGAGCAACAATGCATCGTCATTGCTGCCGATACGACCGTGGCGTTGGATCGCGAAATCTTTGGCCAACCGCGGGACTTGGATGAGGCGCGCAGGATGATCCAGAAATTATCTAAAAAATCTCACAGCGTGCACACCGCAGTTAGCGTGCGGTGCGACGGAAGAAGCGCTAATGGCTACGACTCGGCAAGCGTGATGATGCGCGAGATCACACCCGAATTGCTCGAGTGGTATTTGGGGACGGGCGAATCGATGGGCAAGGCCGGGGCTTATGCCGTGCAGGGTGAGGGTGCGGCGTTGGTGGCCGAGGTGCGTGGCGAGATGGAAACGGTGATTGGTTTGCCGGTGTGGCTGTTGACCGAGAGGTTGGCGCGAATTGGGGTGAATCTGGGGCAACTGGGCAGGGCTGGCGAGTGATTTGGGTTGGAAAAATAGCCCTTTGTCAATAGCATTGGCACTCGCATGGTTCGAGTGCTAATTGAAAATCGAACGTAATTGACCCAGAAAAACCTAGAGATAATAAGGAACCGATATGAACCTAAAGCCACTTGATGACCGCATTGTGGTCAAGCCAAACGAAGCCGAGAAGACAACTGCATCGGGTCTCGTAATTCCAGACACTGCCAAAGAGAAGCCACAAGAGGGCACTGTTGTTGCCGTTGGTCCAGGTCGCTGGAGCGATGACACCGGCAAGCACACACCACTTGATATCAAGGTTGGCGATGTCGTTCTTTATTCGAAGTACGGCGGCACCGAAGTTTCACACAAGGGTGATGATCTTTTGATTCTTACGAGTCGCGATGTTCTTGCGATCGTTGCTAAATAACTAGCTACTTCTATTACTACATCCATTACTACTTCTACTTCGCACAGGGACATTAAACATGGCAAAGATTCTTAAATTCAACGAAGAAGCACGTCGCGCACTCGAAGCCGGCGTAAACAAGTTGGCCGATGCGGTCAAAGTTACGCTCGGACCAAAAGGTCGCAACGTTGTGCTTGACAAAAAGTTCGGTGCTCCGACGATCACCAATGACGGTGTGTCGGTGGCCAAAGAAGTCGAACTTGAAGACCCGTTTGAAAACATGGGTGCACAACTTGTAAAAGAAGTCGCGACAAAGACCAACGACGTTGCTGGTGACGGCACGACGACGGCGACAGTTTTGGCGCAAGCCATGGTTAGTCATGGCATGCGCAACGTGGCAGCCGGTGCGAACCCGATGGCGCTCAAGCGCGGCATCGAAAAAGCAGTTGCTGCAGTTGTTGAATCGTTGAAGAGTCAGGCCAAAGAAGTCGACGACAAGAGTGACATCGCAAGCGTTGCCACGATTTCGGCTGGCGATGCGACGATCGGCAAAGTTATTGCTGATGCGATCGACAAAGTCGGCAAAGACGGCGTCGTGACTGTTGAAGAGTCGAACACCTTCGGTATCGAACTCGAGTTCACCGAGGGCATGCAGTTCGACAAGGGTTACTTGTCGCCATATTTCGTGACCGACCAAGATCGTCAAGAAGCAGTTCTTGAAGACGCATACGTTTTGTATTACTCGTCGAAGATCACGACCGTGCAATCGATGCTGCCATTGCTCGAAAGCGTGATGAAGACGGGCAAGCAACTTGTGATCATCGCCGAAGATGTCGAGGGTGAGGCTCTTGCGACTTTGGTTGTCAACAAAATTCGTGGAACGTTCAATTCGACGGCGGTCAAGGCCCCAGGTTTTGGCGATCGTCGCAAGGCGATGTTGCAAGACATGGCAGTTTTAACTGGTGGTCAGGTCATCAGCGAAGAAGTTGGTTTGAAACTTGAGAACGTGACGCTTGACCTGTTGGGTCGTGCGAAGCGCATCATCATCACCAAAGAGACGACAACAATCGTCGACGGTGCTGGCGACAAGAACGAGGTCAAGGGTCGGATCAGCCAGATTAAGACCGAGATCGACAACACCGACTCTGATTGGGATCGCGAGAAGTTGCAAGAGCGTCTCGCCAAACTTGCTGGTGGCGTTGCCGTTATCAAAGTTGGCGCTGCAACAGAAGTTGAACTCAAAGAAAAGAAGCACCGCATTGAAGATGCTGTTTCAGCAACTCGCGCCGCGATTGAAGAAGGCGTTGTTGCTGGTGGTGGCACCGCATTGGTGCGTAGCCGCGAGAGTGTGCTCAAGGTGATCAAGGGTCTTGACGGTGACGAAGCAACTGGTGCACGCAGCGTGTACGACTCGCTCACGGCGCCGGCTCGCGCAATTGCCGATAATGCCGGCATCGAAGGCGCTGTTGCTGTGCAACAGGTTGAAGCCGCGAAGGGCAACATTGGCCTGAATGCCGCAACTGGCGAATATGTCGACCTTGTCAAGGCCGGCATCATCGACCCAGCCAAGGTGACTCGTGCAGCGTTGCAAAACGCAGCATCGATCGCCGCACTTGTGATCACCATCGAATGTCTCGTTGCAGACAAACCTGAGAAGCCAGGCGCCGCATCAGCAGGTGGCGGTGGCATGCCAGGTGGCGGAATGGGGATGATGTAAGCCATAGCTTCTTCACAAAGAGGTTTTTGGTTACATCAGATCGTTGAATATCTGATCGCTGCTGCGCTCATTTTGATGAGCGCGCAGTCTGCTCACTCGTTAATCACTGCGGCTTATGGCATCGCGTTATTGGTTAATGTGACGGTCGCTGATGGTCCGTTGAGCGCATACAAGATTGTTCCGCGTAGCGTGCATCGAATTATTGACTGGCTGTTTGTTGTGGCGTTGTTTGCTGGTGCGTTTTTATTGGATGTAGATCAATCCACGCAAACGACTTTGGTTGGCGTCGGTATTGCGATTGTTGTGATTGCGCTGACGACGAACTACACCAAGAAGGTCTTTGGCCGGAGTTAGAGCGCCGTAGGCTGAGGCGATGAGCTTTGAAACACCAGCCCCAGACCTAAAAAAACTAATTGCCGCATGGGAGTCATGGGAGCGTGGGGAAGAGCAACCTGGTCGCACATTGGCCTCGTTGAAAACTGCCGGCATGGCAACCGTGCTACAAGAACTGGTCGCCAGTGGTTGGTCGCCAGTTTCCAAATAAGACGATGCGTGTTGGTGGCTCGCAGGTCATTCCGCGGCCGAACAATTTTCGAACGATTGACCACAATCCGTTTGTAAATCTTGATACGAGCGCGTTGCAATCGCTTGAGGCTGTGACTGCTGCGTTGCGGGCGTTTCAGCCCGATCAGACCTTGCGTCAACCACTTGAAAATGCTCGGCCGTCGGCGGTGCTGGTGGGGCTATTTGAATCGGTGCACGGTGTTGAGGCGATACTCACTAGGCGCTCGCAAGAATTGAACAATCATCGGGGCGAGATTTCGTTTCCGGGTGGGCGACTTGAATCTGGCGAAACAGTCATTGCTGCCGCGTTGCGAGAAACGCACGAAGAGATTGGATTGGCGCCAGATGACGCTCGAATCGTGGGCGAATTAAACAGCATGTCGACGGTTGTCAGCAATTCGCATATCGTGCCTGTAGTTGCCAGTTATTCAAGTGCGCCGATTATGCGCGCCGTAAATAGCGAAGTTGACCGTGTGTTTAGCGTGCCCCTGCTCGACTTGATTCGCCTGGATACATATAGCCAAGAACATTGGGTGTTTAGTGACCGCGAGTTTCAACTCAACTTTTTTTATCTAGATGACGAGACGATCTGGGGTGCAACCGCGCGTATTTTGTTTCAATTGATGATGTTGGCTATCAAGCATAAATAACAAATATTAGTTATGGTCCGCCAACCGCACGCACACTTTTGAAATATGCGAATGCCCATGCTTCGCAACGCACTCGAAATGAGCGCACCCGAGACGCGCAGTTGTCGAGCATGTCGCGATTGAACTGCTCGTCGATGCGTTGGCGCTGAGTTGGGTTCCAGAAGCGTCCGTATCTCCATGAAGAAACACCGCACACCGTGCCGGGCGGTGCATCGCTGCAGTTGTAGCGCTGATCGAGAAGTTTGAGATTGCGATAGCCAAAGTCATGACGCCGACATGCATTCGCAAAATTGAAAGAGCGCCCTTCGCCGCCGACCATTGGCACTGAACAGCCATCTGTTGACCAGTCAAACCATCTGTATTGACGGCGCAGCATGAAGCGCGATCGGTCGAATTCGCGAATCGGGGTTTGGAATACGACAGATTCGATGAATGCGAGATCGCGATTGACGTCTGGTGGCGAAATTGCAGCGAGAGAAGAAAGGGCGGTCAGGGCACTCGAGACTGCAACGAGAGAAAAGAGGGCGACGCCCATTAGGTCTCCGTTTCGCGACGCTCAGTTTGTTTTGATCGCCGAGTTAGACGAAGATGTGTACGCCGAGAACTATTTTGGCGTGCGAATTGACTGCAACACGTGCCAAGTTTCGATCGCGCCGATTACCGCCTCTTCGCCTTTGTTGCCTGCCCCAGGGCCAGAACGCTCGGTGGCTTGGGCGATATTTTCGGTCGTCAGAACGGCAAAACCTATTGGCAAACCGGTGTCCAGTTGCACGCGGGCGATGCCATCGGCACACGGCCCAGCGACATATTCAAAGTGTGCAGTGTCGCCACGAATGACTGCGCCGAGTGCAACTAACAATTCATAGCGACCAGAAAGCGCCATTGCTCGCGCAGCAACCGGAATTTCGTATGCGCCTGGAACCCAAGCCACATCGACGTTGTTTGCATCCACACCACATTTTTCGAGACCACGATGTGCACCGTCGAGCAGTGCTTGCACAATGAACTCGTTGAACCGTGAGCAGACGATGCCGACACGCAGTGCCGTGTTGTTTGTTTTTGTTGCGTCGAAACTAAAAGTTTTCATTTCGCCTCCATTTCGTTGAAAAAGTGACCGAGTCGATCACGCTTGGTTGCCAAATATGAAGAGTTTTCGGGTGTGCTCGCTGTGATGATCGGCACTCGTTCGACGACGCTCAAGCCGTAGCCAGCGATGCCACCGTATTTTGCAGGATTGTTCGTCATCAGGCGCAACTCGCGTGCGCCGAGATCGGCAAGAATTTGCGCGCCGATGCCATATTCGCGGCTGTCGACCGGCAAACCGAGTTGAAGGTTGGCATCAACCGTGTCGAGACCCTCATCTTGTAAAGAATATGCGCGAATTTTGTGACCGATGCCGATGCCGCGACCTTCGTGTCCACGTAAATAGACGATGACGCCGCGACCTTGCTGTTGCACAGCCTGCATCGCGGTCGCAAGTTGTGGGCCACAGTCGCAGCGCCGACTGCCGAACACATCACCCGTCAGACATTCGCTGTGCACGCGGGTGAGAACTGGTTCTGGCGTGGTGAGATCGCCGAGCACAAATGCCAAATGTTCGATGCCGTCAATCGTGCTGCGATACGCGACGCATTCGAAGTTGCCCCACTCGGTCGGCACATTTGCCGAGCCCATGCGCTCAACGAGTCGTTCGTGATGACGGCGATATTCGATTAGACGTGCAATAGATGAAATCAACAGCGAATGTTGTTTGGCGAATTTCTTTAGCTCAGGAAGACGCGACATCGTGCCGTCGTCGTTTTGAATTTCACAGATGATGCCAGCTGGTTCGCAACCCGCGAGGCGAGCAAGATCGACCGATGCCTCGGTGTGGCCGGCGCGCTTGAGCACGCCGCCATCGCGGGCGCGCAACGGAAAAATGTGTCCTGGTCGGGCGAATGCGCTGTGCGAAATTTTGGGATCTGCAAGTGCGCGCAATGTAGCCGCGCGATCTGACGCAGAGATGCCCGTTGTCGTGCCCTCAAGTAGGTCGACTGAAATCGTGAAAGCAGTGCGGTGGCTTTCGGTGTTGTTGTCGACCATCAGCGGCAGACGCAGATCGTCGCAGCGTTCGCCCGTCAGAGGTGCGACTATCAAGCCGGATGTGTGGCGCACGATGAAGGCAACCTTCTCGGGCGTCGCAAACTGGGCCGCCATGATCAAGTCACCTTCGTTTTCGCGGTCTTCGTCGTCAACCATAATTACGAGTTCGCCACGCGAGATGGCGGAGATGATGTCTTCAATTGGTGCGAAGTCTGGGTCACCAGTTGTTTGATTACCTGGTTGACTAGTTTGCTTTTTTGTTGACTTGTTCATTATTTCGTCTCCTGACTTGCTGAGTTTGGTTCGAGAATTATTTCAAGATCGTCGCCGAGCTGCTGTGACGCCACGATTTTTCCGCGCCAGAGTTGCGACATTGTCGAGATGCCACGACTTTCAAAAACTGGCAACGAGTCGTTGCCTCCAGTCAGTGCGGGTGCGAGGTGAAAAACATATTGATTGATTAAATTCTCGCGGTGAAATGCGGCAGCCACGGTTGGTCCGCCTTCAACGAGTAGTTGCAATACATCTTGGCTGCCGAGTTCGTCGAGCAAATCGACGAGTTCGCCTCGCCATTGGGTGCACGGGTTGACTCGTGCTGACTTTGAAACCTCGCCGAGCACGATGCGTCGGGGCGAGTCGCCTTGAACATCGCGCACAGTTAATTGTGGGTCGTCGACGCGCACAGTGTTGGCGCCGACAAGCACAGCGTCGCTTTCGGCGCGAAGTTGCTGCACACGTTTGCGTGCAGTTTCGCCCGTGATCCACATGCTGGTGCCGTCTGGTGCGGCGGTTCTGCCGTCAAGAGTTGTCGCCATCTTTAACAACACAAATGGTCGTTTTGTTTTGCGATGATGAATATATGCCTTGAGTTGCGACGAAATTTCGTCAGCAAGCACGCCAACTTCGACGCTGATACCTGCCTCACGCAGGCGAGCGATGCCACGACCAGAAACTTTCTCGTCGGGGTCCATGATGCCGACGACGACCCGTGCGATACCGGCGCTAATTATCGCTTCGGTGCACGGACCAGTGCGACCTGTGTGATTGCACGGTTCGAGCGTCGAATAGATCGTGGCGCCGCGCGCGAGTTTGCCAGCGCTGGTGAGAGCATTAATTTCGGCGTGTGCAGAGCCCGGGCGGCTGGTTGATCCTTCAAAAATTTCGCCAGTATGCGTGACAACGACTGCGCCGACCCATGGGTTCGGGCGCGATATCAGGCGTGCGCGACTTGCTGCACTGATCGCAATTTGCATCGCCTGTTGATCGTTCACCTGCATCGCTTTCTTCTCGCGAACGACGTGCAGGGTCAGCGAACGGCTTGACGCGCAACGCATAAAGCGCACGCGTATAACCGCTTCTTGCTTCCATCCGGACTTTACCGTCGGCCCTGGAGTCACACCAGATCAGTCTCACGATTGCTCGAGAGAGTCGCGGGCTTTAACCGCCGATAGGGAATTTCACCCAACCCTGCAAGAAGTTCTATTTAGTTTTTAATTACGTTTCTAGGATATTGGCAGATCGAGCACAGTTCCACTATGCGAGTAATGGTGCTTGCTCGACTGCGATTTATTGCGGATTTCGGCGCGTGATTCGGCTAAACCGATCGCGACGATCGATCCGAGAACGGTGACGGTGCCGAGAATCTGAATTGCGGTGACGGTTTCACTCATGAACAAAACGCCGATAAATATCGTGACGACCGCTTCAAAAGTTTCGACCATTGAAGTGACACCAGGGCCGATGCGTTTGATGCCGGCAAAAAATAATGCAGTTGCAACGATTGTAATTAAGAACGCCATTGCCAAGACCAACAGCCAGCCTTGTTGATTGATCGGAAACTCTGGGTCAAGCGAACTTGGGCCAAGCAGCGACACGACTGTAAATGCAGTTGCTGCGCCGGTGAGGGCAATTGTCAACATTGTTAGCGGATCAGATTTTTTAGAGATGCTGCCGGCGGCTACGACATAAATGGCGTGACTGATTGCCGAGAAAAGTGTAATTAAGACTCCGGCGGTGTTGCCGTCACCAACTTGGCCCGCTGTGAGCCATACGCCAGTCAGCGTTGTAAATAGACAAATTGTGATCACGAGGTTTGGTTTGTGCTTATAGATCATCCACGAAAGAATGACGGCGAGCGCAGGGTAGATGTAAAAAATCACGACGACGAGGCCTGAGTCGAGGTCTTGCAGTGCGGTGAAATAGAGCAACGGCGAAACGAAAAATCCGAACGCGCCTAAAAAGAAAATTTTCAATGCATCTGTCGTGTTGGGCAGATTCTTGATGCCCATTCGTGCTAGGCGAAATGCAATCAACAGCGCAGCCGAGATTACGAACCGTGCGGTCAAAAACCCCATCGGGTTGGCGCCGTTGCGGTCGAGATTTTGAGCGAACCATGGGCCGGTACCGTATCCGCCGCCGGCGAGGATCACGAAGATCACGCCGAACATGCGCGGTTTGCTGTTGACGGCATTGCGAATTTTTAGTTTCATGGTTTTGTTGGCCGTTGTTTTTTGATACCGCGCGTGATGCCGATGCCGACGACTGTTAGGCCAGCGATCATGATTGCAAACACGAGATATTGCATTGCGCCTCCGCGTTCGCCGGCATCTTCGGGTTTCTTACCACAACCGGGTTTAGGCAAAAAGCCGATGCACTCGGACGGCTCGTTTTCGAGGTCGTACGCCGCAGGCATGCTTGTGTCGGGGCTCGTTGCGCTTGTGACTAGTGGTGTCTGAAAAGTTACGAAAGTTGCGACCAAAACAGTTAGCAAAGCGATTCGTTTCACCCGTATATCGTGCCACCTCGGGGTGAGGTTTTGGCACATTTCAACTATTGTTAGGCGTCGTCATGAACAGCAACAATGCACAATCAACACAACCATCACAAGTAGTTTTGGTGGTTGATTTCGGGGCGCAATATGCACAGTTGATTGCGCGGCGTGTTCGTGAAGCCAAGGTTTATTCAGAGATTGTTTCGCACACAATTAGTGCAGCCGAAGTGAGAGCGCGCAAACCCGCGGCGATTATTTTGTCGGGCGGACCAAAAAGTGTGCATGTTGACGGCGCGCCGAAACTTGATGCTGCAATCTACGAACTAGGAGTGCCAATTTTTGGAATTTGCTATGGCGTGCAGTTGATCGCCCAGCAACTTGGCGGCGAAGTTGCCCGCGGCAGCAAGGGCGAATACGGTCGGGCGATCATGCGACGAATCACTGGCGCAAAGTCGACACTGTTGGCTGATTCGATAGTCGATCAATCACGCGATCTCAGCGTGTGGATGAGCCACTTTGATGCCGTCACGCGGGTGCCTGAAGGCTTTGTGGCGACCGCAGCGACGCCAGACGCACCAATGGCCGTAATCGAGTGTGTGGCGCGAAAGATTTGGGGCGTGCAATTTCATCCTGAAGTGATGCACACGCAGCAGGGCACAGAAGTTTTGCAGCAATTTATTTATCAACTCGCCGGTTGTAAGCCGACCTGGACAATGGATTCAATAATTGATACGCAAGTTAAAGCGATTCGCGAACAAGTTGGTAAGGAGCGTGTTGTTTGTGGTTTGTCGGGCGGTGTCGACTCTGCTGTCGCGGCGGCACTCGTGCATCGTGCGATTGGCAAGCAACTTATCTGTGTACATGTAGACACTGGTTTGATGCGTAAAAATGAAAGTGCGCAGATAGTTGAAACTTTTCATCGCGTTATGGGCATCGAACTAATTCATGTTGATGCTGGTGCGCGTTTTTTTGAGCGTCTCGCTGGTGTCACTGAACCCGAGGCGAAGCGCAAAACAATTGGCGAGTTGTTCGTGCGAATTTTTGAAGAGAACACTGGCGGTTTAACGGATGCGAAATTTTTGGTGCAGGGCACGCTGTATCCAGATGTGATCGAAAGTGGCGGCCAAGACGGCACGGCGAGCGTGATCAAGAGTCACCACAATGTTGGTGGGTTGCCAGAAGATATGACGCTGAAACTTGTTGAACCGTTGCGCGCACTGTTCAAAGACGAAGTGCGCACGCTAGGTTCGCAATTGGGTTTGCCCGATGAGATTATTTGGCGACAGCCGTTTCCGGGGCCGGGTTTGGGCGTGCGGATTATCGGCGAAGTTACGCCCGACAAGGTACTGATTTTGCAAAACGCCGATGCGATCGTGCGCGAAGAAGTTCGGACTGCTGGGCTTGAGCGCGAAATTTGGCAGGCGTTCGCGGTGTTGGCCGATATCAGATCAGTTGGCGTGATGGGCGACGAGCGCACTTACGGTCGGCCAATAATCGTGCGCGCTGTCACCAGTGAAGATGCGATGACGGCAGATTGGGCGCGCTTGCCGTACGACTTGCTGGAGAAAATTTCATCGCGGGTGATCAACGAAGTTGTCGGCGTCAACCGCGTCGTCTACGACGTGACTTCAAAACCCCCCGGCACAATCGAGTGGGAGTAGTAACTTTAGGCTCTAGCGTTGATTTTATTGACTTTTCGTCACGCAAAACATTTATAATTTTCCCACAACGGAGTGGGGGTGCGAACACTGATAGCAATTGCGGGACACGCGAATATGTCAACTGCACAGCAGTACATTGATATACGTCCAAGTGTTATCGGAGCAGCGATGGAGTTGATTTAATAAAGCTCGAAGTATGGCTTATCGCTAGCAAAATGATTTTTTTTCGCTTGCTCAGGGTCATACGCACTAAAAGGAAGAATTCTAAAGTCAACGGAAAATCTAATGTTTTGACTGAAATTTTGAGCTGAACCGTGTATTAGGAGTCCGGGAAATAATGCACTGTTAAAATTCGGCACATTCATAGCAGTGGCTTTATTCCAATCTACTCCACCAACAATAATTTTTGGAGAATATAAAAAACCAATTTTTTGTCCAGTTGAACCTTTTATAGTTGCTTCATCATTTATTTGATTAACAATGATATCAGATTCAGAAATATTATGAGAGTTTGGAATAAATCGCAAAGTATTTTTTTCGTTTACACCCAAAATTGGAGTCCAAATATTAACAGATTTTTCCATGTTGGGCCCGTAGAACGTTTCTCGATGCCAACCAATCGATTCAGTTTCTTTATCAGCAGTTGGTCTTGTGGCTCTTAGATAAAGATTGGTTTGAATAAAAAATTTATCTTCTTTAATATAATTTTTGATTGTTTGTATGCATTTTTCACAAATTTTTCTAGCATATTCTTTTTCATTAAGAAGGTCTTGAGTGTTTTTAACTAGTTCTCGATAAATTTCAATTGGCAAATTAAAGTAAAACTTTTCGTCTTCATTAAAGTATTTTAAAATGTCTTTTTGAATTTCATTAATTAAATCTTTGTCTTTATGTTCAGAAAAAATAATGGAAGAATCTAAGTATTTTTCTCCCGAATTTGGAAGGTATGTTTTAAGCGAATTGTACGAAATTTTGTGATTTGTATCTTCATCTACAGGTGTAATTAGTTTAAGTGCTGACGTATTATTTTGAAAATATTTTTTAGCATAATCTGTATATGACATTTCTTCGCTGCCACCTAATTGATAAATTCCATTTTGTTTTTGTGTTATTAAAAGTTCAATACTATTGACGACATTTTCAATGTCGACTGGCGAAAAAAACATGTTTGTAAGAGTTTTAATACTTTTACCAGCGTTTGCTTCATTCTCCCAATGTTTAATGAATGGAGTATTTTTTGTAATGACTTTTGTAAGACGTAAGATGCAGGATTTGTGACCTAATTTTGTAGTCAGGTATTCTTCAACTTCTGTTTTGAATTTTCCAAACAAGGTTCTTGGACAAGTTTTGTCGTTATATTCGCAGAAAGATTTTTGACCGTTAAACACAGTAGTTGAGGATAGATAAATCACAAAGCTATTATTTTGAACTAAATGTTCAATGAGTTTAATTGTATTAGTAACATTTATTATTCTATGTTTTTGTGGTTCTTTTTCGCATTCCGCAATATTGTTAGTGCTGGCACAAACAACGACAGAAGAAAATTTGTTTGTAAATATTTCAAGATTTAGTTTTTCTAAATCAAAGTAGTATGTATTTGGATTTGTATGTTCTTTTTGCCTTGTTGTTCCAAATACTGTTATGTTTTTTGTAGTGAGATAATTTTTAAGCGCATTTCCTATTTGACTATTAACGCCAACAATTAGAACTTTTTCTTGCTTGTTGTCGCGTTCGTTGTTCTCTCTCTGTCCATTACTCATGGAAGGGATATCTCCACAAGGCATTTTAAGTTGAGCGTTTTTTGCATTATCAATTTTTTGTCAGTCAAGGAATATTTTTTGGGTGTGGAGTGTGTATTCTTTCATTTTAAAGGTTTCGTAAGCACGAGATGATGTTGATGAGTTCTTGCAACGACTTAGTCTTTGCGAGATGTTGCGATGCTGTTGTGACCTTTGTGTGGGTGAGTTAGCGGGCTTTAATTATCGGCTTGGGCCTGAAATTGGGGGTTCGAAGTGGTGTTAGAATAAAAGAATCATGACCCGCAGCGCCAATGGGCGTTTTCGTAGGACGGTGTCACCTCTAACTGGTGCCATCTGTTGCGTTTCCCTTGTTATTGGGTTGGCCCCTGCGTCGGCTGGGGCCAACGGCGTAGTTGGGGCTAATCGGCTGGTGCAGACATCCGACCAGAAACAGCGTGAAGTTGAGGCGATTCTTGACGAATTAGATCGGCTCGAAGAGCAGATGGACATGCTGGCTGAAGATTACGCCGATGCAATCAACGACGGCATTGAATTGGACAAAGAAGTCGCCGCAACCGAAGGCCGAATCAAAGCCAAAGAGATCGAACTCGCCGCAATGCAGGCGCAATTACAAAATGTCGCGCTGAAAACCTTCGTTGGTAGGTCGGTTTCAAATAGCTTGGCCAGCATCTTGAGTTCGACTGGCACGCTGTCTGACGCGGTGCGTCGTTCTTATCTGACATCTGTCGCACTGAACACAGGTGTGAGCGGTCTTGACTCATTGCAAGGTGTGATTGAAGACATTGCTCGCGAACGCAAGCAACTTGAATCTCAACGCACTCGTGCAGGTGGCATTGCCGACTATGCCAAAAAGCGACTAGCGGCTGCCGAAGCCAGCGCAAGTGTTTATACGGCGCGACAAGCACAAGCATTGCGCGATCTTGGTGATTTGTTGCGTGGTGAGCAAAGTCGTCGTGCCAAAGCGGCACTCGAAGAAGCAGTGCGTCAAGCAAAAGAATTCACGAAGACTAAATATTCGAATATTCCTGCGCCTTCATCGGCTGCAGGCACCGCAGTGAAGGCAGCACTCTCGCAACTTGGTGTGACCTATAAATTTGGTGCGCTTTCACCGGGTGTGGCGTTCGATTGTTCTGGTCTAATGGTTTATGCGTGGTCAAAAGCTGGCGTGGGTATTCCAAGATCGTCGCGTTCGCAGTATTCGGCGCTGACGAGAATTCCGACTGGGGCGGCGCAACCCGGTGACTTGATCTTCTCGCGAAACCCAGTCAGCCATGTCGGCATGTATCTAGGTAACGGGCAGATGATCGCGTCGCCACGCACCGGCGATGTCGTCAAGGTGTACGCCGTGAGTTGGTCGAAAGTGACTGGTGTAGGTCGACCAAAATAAATTTCGGTGCATAAGTTGCGTGTAAGTTAGTAGCGATGAACGGATGGTCGCACTCAAAGTTTTCGAATGACGGTGTAACCCATGAAACTTTCCGCAAAGGATCTGGGTCAGTTGTAATAATCGTCCACGAGATACCTGGTATTACACCAGCAGTTGAAAAATTCGCGGATGAAGTTGTTGCCGCGGGTTTCACAGTGGTGATGCCGCTATTGGTCGGCAACTTCGGCGATCCACCGAGCGGCAAATATATGGCGAGTTCAGCAACAAAAGTATGCATCTCGCGCGAATTCACGACGATGGCTTTAAATAAGACATCACCGATCATTTCATGGTTGCGCGCACTGGCGAAATATCTGTATGCAGAAATTGGCGGCAAAGGTGTTGGGGCAGTCGGTATGTGCTTTAGCGGTGGTTTTGCGCTCGGCATGATGGTCGACGACATTATGTTGGCACCAGTTTTGTCGCAGCCGAGTTTGCCGTTTGCGTTGGGCGCAAACCGCTCGGCAGATTTGAATCTCTCACCACAAGACACGCGCCGAATCGCGCAAAGAGCCGAGGCAGGCTGTCAGGTTTTGGGTCTGCGCTACAAAGGTGACCGCCTTGTCGGCACGCGTTTTGCCGAGTTACACGAGTTGCTCGGCGATGCGTTTATCGCCGTCGAGTTCGATTCGACTTCAAAGTCTGATCACTCAGTGTTGACCGAACAGCGTCAAGAACTCGGTGTGCAGCGAGTTCTCGAGTTTTTGAAATCAAAACTGCTCTAAGATTCGCACCTTGAATTTAGGGTCTTTAAACGACTTCAGTGCTTTAATTGGATCAGTTCGGTTGAGCAATAGATGCCTCGCAAGTCGACCTTTGGCGGCTTTGGCGTCGTGGCCACCAGCAGTGCCTGATTTTGTGGTCAAGTCGACATGCAGATAACGACTGATTGCTTTTTTGTCGGCGACAAATGCCGCTGAATGTTCTTGGGGCAGCAAGTCAACTATGACGGCGCCCGCGCAATATCTGTTGAGCACCCGCGAAAGTTCATCCCGCCACCAAGATGAAAGTTTGCCCATTGGTGCAAGACTGGCACCAATCTTTAAGCGATAGTCGGGCGTGGGGTCGCCAGCCGCGACGAGACCAAGCAAACCAGAAACGATGACGATATTTTTGTCGGCAATTTTTTGTAGCGCGAGAGGCAACGAACTGAGATCAAGATGATCCCAAACGACCCCTGTGTAGCGTTGCGATGCGGGCAATGTTTTTGCGCCGCGCAGAGCGAGGTTTGCTTGTTGGGCTCGCGCAAGATGTGCACCAGAAACACCAAGCAATTTTGGCGAACCACCGCGCGCATCGCGTAACGCCGTAATAACGGTCGCGCGCAGTTTGCCGAGCGACTTGCCAAAAGTGCCGCTCGACTCTGCGAATTTTGTGCCAGTTTTGCCCGACAACGCTTTGCCTTCAGATGGCGGCAGCAAAATAATTAGTTTTTTGTTACTACTCACGAACCAAGATTCTGCCCCATGAAGCGTCGTAATAGTCGCATACGGTGCGCCTAGTCTGCTGGGGTGGTGTCAGAGAAAAAGTCATTAGACATTGCGTCGCTCAACCCCGACCAGCAAGACGCGGTGTTGCACCCGAGCGGGCCGCTATTGGTCGTTGCGGGGGCGGGTTCGGGCAAGACGCGAGTATTGACGCATCGCGTCGCGCATCTAATTAGTCAGGGCACGCACCCGATGCGAATTTTGGCAATCACGTTCACCAACAAGGCTGCTGGTGAGATGCGCGAACGAGTCGAGGCACTCGTGGGCAAAGTTGCCGAGCGCATGTGGGTCAGCACGTTTCATGCCGCGTGTGTGCGAATTTTGCGGATGCAAGCCGAGCAGATCGGATATCCAAAAACATTTTCAATTTACGATCAGTCGGATGCACAGCGTTTGGTCGGTTATGTCATTCGCGATCGCGGATTAGACGCCAAGCGGTTTCCGGCGCGAGGTGTGCACGCCCGAATCAGCCTGTGGAAAAACGAGTTGATTTCCCCTGACGAAGCGTTGTCCAGCGCCGACAATGTGTTCGACACGAAATACGCCGAGATTTATTCCGAATATCAATCGCGGTTGTTAAAAGCCGGGGCGATGGACTTTGACGACTTGTTGATCAACACGGTAAAACTGTTTCGCGAACACAAAGATGTCTTGACGCAATATCAACAACGCTTCGAACATATTTTGATCGACGAATATCAAGACACGAATATCGCGCAGAACGCGATCGTGATGATGTTGGCAGACGCGCATCACAATGTCTGTGTGGTTGGCGACACCGACCAATCGGTCTATCGCTTTCGCGGTGCAGATTTTAGAAATATTCTGCAGTTCGAGACGGCATTTCCTGAAGTCACGGTTGTGGTTCTGGCGCAGAACTATCGCAGCACGCAAACCATTTTGGATGCGGCAAATGCAGTTATTACCAACAACGCCGAACGCAAACCCAAAGAACTCTGGACCGAACTTGGTAAAGGTGATCGTGTCGTGCGCTTCTATGCCGACGATGAATACAACGAAGCCAATTGGGTGATCTCGCAACTTGCGCAGATGAAAAAGAGTGATGGTCGCGAGTGGCGCGAGATGGCGGTGTTTTATCGCACCAACGCCCAGAGTCGAATCTTGGAAGAGAGCCTGATGCAGGCGGGTGTGCCGTACAAAGTTATTGGTGGCACTCGGTTCTATGACCGCCGCGAAATCAAAGATGCGTTGGCGTATATTCGTTGTGCGGCGAACCCGCTTGACGAAGTCAGCCTGAAGCGAATTTTGAATGTGCCAAAGCGTGGCATCGGCGACACAACCGTAGACCGCCTTGATGCTTATGCCAACAAAGAACAGATTGCGTTTGCGATTGCTCTGCGTCGAACCGCAGAAGCAGGCATCGGAGCCGCCGCAGCCAAGGGCATCGCTAGTTTCGTCGCTTTGATCGACGACCTCGAGTCGCGTTTAGGGCAGGGTCCTGGGCCAGTTTTGCGACATGCGCTCGAGGCCAGCGGGTATCTGAGCGAATTGCAAGCCGAAGGCACAGTCGAATCAGACGGTCGTTATGAAAACTTGGCAGAACTGATCGGCAGCGCCAGTGAGTTCACGCAAGTCGACGAATTTTTAGAGCAAGTGGCGCTGGTTGCCGACACCGATCAAATTGACTCAGACAATCACGTCACGCTGATGACTTTGCATTCAGCCAAGGGACTCGAGTTTCCTGTCGTGTTTATCGTTGGCATGGAAGAAGGCATCTTTCCCCATAGTCGCGCCTTGAACGACCAGAGTGAACTCGAAGAAGAGCGTCGCTTGGCGTATGTCGGCATCACTCGAGCCAAAGAAAAATTGTTCTTGTCGCATGCCTGGAGCCGAAATCTTTATGGCTCGTCGCAGTACAACCCGCCGTCACGCTTCTTGGATGAAATTCCCGGCGAGTTGTTGCAACGCGAAGGCAGCGTTGATTCTGGCGCCGATGAGGGTCGTGGCAGTTATCGACCAAGGCCCGAGCAGAATACTGGAAAGAAAATCGAGTGGACTCGGGCGACGGTGCCAAAATATCGTCGCGAAGGCGAAGCGGTTGGCGACCTGACTGGCGCAAACTCTGGGTTGAAAGTTGGTGACGATGTCGAGCATCCGTCGTTTGGCGAGGGAGTAATCATCAACATTCGTGGCTCTGGTGAATCAACAGAAGCAACTATCGAGTTCGTAAATCACGGTAAAAAACATTTAGCCCTGGCGTGGGCACCGCTCAAAAAAATCAATTAGTCAAATTGTTGGCATGCAGATTTTTAGTCGGCGCGTAAATCGATCAACAGAGTTTTCAAATTTTCGACAATTGGTCGTACATCTAGCGGCAACCGCAACTCTTCGACGTCGAGTGTGCGACCTTCGCAGTCCGTAAAATTTCGAGAGTCTTGAATGTGCTCAACAAGGCAAGTCTCATCGCGGTCAGCGGGGTAGGCGTAATAAACCTGCCAGCCTTTTGCCGGGTCGTCGCCCAGGTGATCGATCACGATGGATCTTTTGCCGGTTGAGTCGCGCAAGTCTGGATAAAGAATCGGGCCACCTTCGCTGACTAGTTTTGCGATATCGTCAACTCGACCAATTTCGAAAGTTTGTGGGATTGTTTCTGGGTTGCGTTGGCGATTGTCGGTGGCCATGCCCGCGAAAATCCAAGTCACACCGAACAAAACCGCGAACCCGAGAATGCCCCCGACAACTGGTGCAACTGCGCGACTAATTGGCGATGTGAATTCGATACGGCGCATGTCGTAAGGTTATTGAGTCGTGAAACGAAATTATCGCGTAGTCGTCGCAAAGCCTGGTCTTGATGGCCATGACCGTGGGGCCAAGACGATTACCCGTGCGCTGCGCGACCACGGTTTTGAGGTCATTTATACGGGTTTGCACCAGACGCCCGAGCAGATCGCCGAAACGGTGCTGCAAGAAGACGCAGATGCCGTGGGTTTGTCGCTGTTGTCGGGCGCTCATCTGACGCTTTTCCCTCGGGTGATTGAAGAGTTGCGAAATCGTAAACGTGGCGAGATCTTGATTTTTGGTGGCGGGGTTATTCCCAAAGATGACGTTGCTGTGCTCAAACAACAGGGTGTTGGCAAAATTTTCGGACCAGGCTCTTCGCTCGGAGATATAGCCAAGTGGTTAGAGTTGGCGCTCGACTCGCGCGACGAAAATTGAACAGAGGTTTGTAAGTGGATTTATTTGAGTACCAGGGCAAACAGTATTTCGCGCGATACGACATTGCAGTCTCTGCTGGTGGTGTCGCGCTAACCGTCGACGAAGCGGTTGCGCAAGCCGAACTCGCGAAGTATCCCGTCGTGATCAAAGCGCAAGTGCAAGTTGGCGGTCGAGGCAAAGCCGGGGGCATCAAGTTGGCGAACAACGCCGACGAAGTTCGGTTGCACGCGAAAAATATTTTGGGGATGAACATCAAGAATCACATCGTTAAGCGCGTGTGGGTTGAGCACGCTTCTGATATCGCCGAAGAGTATTACGCTTCGTTCACACTGGACCGCTCGGCAAAGCGACATCTGTTGATGCTCTCGGCTCAGGGCGGCGTTGAGATCGAACACGTGGCCGTTGTCGATCCAACAGCGATAGTCAAGTTGCATGTCAACCCAGTCGAAGGACTAACTCTTGATGCGGCAAAACGTGCCGTGGTCGATGCGCGTATTTCTGAAAAAGCTCAAGACGGTGTGGCGGCGATGCTGGTCAAACTTTACGAGTGCTTCACCAAGGGTGATTGCGACTTGGCAGAGATTAATCCGCTGATTTTGAAACCAAATGGCGAGGTGCACGCCCTCGACGCCAAGGTCACGCTCGATGACAACGCGGCGTTTCGTCACCCCGAGTGGGACGAGTATCGCGCCACCGAAGAACTAGACGAGCGCGAGAGTCTTGCGCGTGAAAAAAATCTGCAGTACATCGGTCTTGACGGCTCGGTTGGCATCATCGCCAACGGTGCTGGTTTGGCGATGAGCACGCTGGACGTCGTCAATCAAGTTGGTGGGAAAGCGGCAAACTTCTTGGATATCGGTGGCGGCGCGAACGCCGAGTTGATGACCGCGGCGCTTGAGGTTATTAACTCAGATGCAAAGGTCAAGAGCATTTTCATCAATATTTTCGGTGGCATCACCCGAGGTGATGAAGTCGCCAAGGGCATCGTCGAAGTGATTAAGCGTGTCAAGTTGCGCGCGCCGATCGTGATTCGACTTGACGGCACAAACGCGACAGAAGGACGAGCGATTATTGCCGCAGCCGGCATCGCCGAGTCACAATTAATTTCGCGATCGACGATGCTCGAGGCTGCCCGCAGCGCAGTCGAAATCGCAGGGAAGAAATAACATGGCGATTTTCGTCAACGAAAAAACCAAGGTACTCGTTCAGGGTTTGACGGGAGGGCAAGGTCGGTTTCATGGTTTGCGCAATCGCGACTATGGCACGCAAGTTGTCGCTGGTGTAACTCCGGGCAAAGCGGGTCAAGATGTCGAAGGAATCAAAATCTACGACACGGTTGAGAGCGCAGTCGCTGCAACAGGTGCGACTGCTTCGTTCATTGCAGTGCCACCAAAGGCCGCACCAGAAGCAATTCTTGAAGCCGCACGAGCCGGCATTGGTTTCGTGGTTTGCATTACAGAAGGTGTGCCCGCACAAGACGAGGCGCGAGTGTTTGCAACATTGCAACGCGATTTTCCCAAGACTCGATTGCTTGGGCCGAATTGTCCTGGCATCATCAGCCCGGGTAAGTGCAATATCGGCATCACGGCTGGCGAGATCGCCGCGCTGCCAACTGCAAAGGGCCCCAATGTCGGCATCGTTTCGCGCTCGGGCACGCTGACTTATCAGGCGCTGTACGAATTGAAACAACGCAACATCGGTGTGTCGACTTGCGTCGGCATTGGTGGTGACCCCGTGCCCGGCACCTCGTTCGTAGATTGTTTGGCCGAATTTCAATCTGATCCTGAAACGCATGCGATCATCATGATCGGTGAAATTGGTGGCGCAGCAGAAGAAGAGGCAGCCGAATTCATCATGACCCATGTGACGAAACCGATGAGCGCTTATATCGCAGGTGTCACAGCACCAGCCGGCAAAAAAATGGGACATGCCGGTGCGATCGTTTCTGGAGGCAAAGGCACGGCGCAAGGCAAGATGGATGCTTTGAATAGTGCTGGTGTCAAGGTTGGTTTGAACCCGACTGAAGCGTGCGAGCTGATGGCACAAATAATCGCATCAATGTAAGACTTAGTGTTCGATGAATAAACGATCTGATCTTTTGACATATATTCCGTCGCTTGACGGCCTTCGTGCCCTCTCGGTTTTGGCTGTGATTGTTTATCACGCCAACAAACTCTGGTTACCGGGTGGATTTCTTGGCGTTGAAGTGTTCTTCGTGATTAGCGGCTATCTGATCACCCTGTTGTTACTTGCCGAGTCTGAGGCCAATGGCACGGTCAGCCTGAAACAGTTCTGGTTGCGTCGGGCGCGACGCTTGTTGCCAGCGCTATGGGTTGTTGTTTTGGGTGTGGTGGTTTTTGCCGCGATCTTTCAGCGGGATATTCTCGGCACTTTGCGCGGTGATGTAGTCGCGGCATTATTTTATGGCTTCAACTGGTTTCAGATTTGGGTGGGCACGAGTTATTTCACATCTTTCGAATTCGTACCGTTGCGACATTTGTGGTCATTGGCGGTTGAAGAACAATTTTATTTGATCTGGCCAATCGTGATGCTGGTCGTGGCCAGGTTTGGCAAACGACGTCTGCCAATTGTGAGCGCGGTGTTCCTTGGCCTCGCAGTTGCGCTTGCCGTTTATATGGGTGTGGTCTACAAGACGGGCACGATCTCGACGATTGCCGACACGCCAGAACAGTTCACCAGCCTGTTCGGACAATCTGTCTCGCGAGTTGATTATTTATTTTTGGGTACATTCACCCGTTCAACTGGTTTGCTGCTCGGTGCAGCACTGGCGATTTGGTGGCGACCCTGGTTGTTGCAAAGTTCGCGGGCTGGGGCGAGCAAATTTTTTGACGTAATCGGCGTTATCGGTTTAGTCGCACTGGCGTTGATGGCGTGGCGATTTCAAACTGTAACCGAGGGCACCGATCAGGGAACAGTCGGTTATGACCTGCTGTTTCGCGGCGGATTTTTCTTGACTGATGTTGCGAGCGTGGCGGTCATTGCCGCCGCGGTGCATCCGGGTTCAAGATTTTTTGCGCGAAGTTTGAGCAACCCAGTTTTGGTTTGGTTGGGCAGGCGTTCGTATGGCTTCTATCTATTTCATTGGCCGGTGTTTCAGTTTTATCGACGCTTTGCGGGTCAAGGTTTGACAGCCTATGAATTTGTGGTTTTGGTATTGCTCGCACTTGCGTTGACCGAGTTGAGTTATCGATATATCGAGACACCTGTGCGCCAGGGTGCTGTATCACGCTGGTGGAAAGACTTTCGTCAGCCTGTTGCTGGCGCGCAGCTTGTGCGTCGTCAGCGGCGCATCGTGCTCGCGGCATTCGCTTCGCTTTTGCCGGTGTTTGGCGTCGTCAGTTTGGCGACTGCGCGGGTGCAACTCGATGAGATCGCGCAAAACTTGTCGGACAACGAAGGAAACACGGTTGATTTCTTGGGTGGTAGCGAGGCAACTAGCGCAGTTACGGCAACGACAATTGAGGGCCAAGTCGTGTCTGCAACAACCACGCTTGACGGTCAGGTGATCGATGTTTTGGCGATTGGTGACTCGGTGATGTTGGGGGCAGCCAATGTTTTAACTCGACGCGGCGTCACCGTGGACGCTTTGAAGAGTCGACCATATCGACAGGCGCTTGAAATCGCGAATTTTATGAAGTCAGTAAATCGTCTTGGGTCGGTGGTGATCATTCATTTAGGGACGAACAATACTGTCGACGAAAAAACTTTGGATGAAATCATGGTTCCGCTGCGTGATGTGCCAGTGGTTTTGTTCGTGACCGTGCATGTGCCGAGCGAAGCGCGCCAAAACACGAATAACCGACGAATAAATGAGTTGCCGTTGCGATATGAAAATGTCAAAATCTTGGATTGGTACTCAATTGCTTTGGCCCACCCCGAGTACTTGTACAGTGACAAAATCCATATTCGGCCTGAAGGGCAAAAGATTTATGCCGATTTAATGATGCAAGCAATTGGTCGGCCATAAATTTTATCGTATGCTTACTGCGCCATGACTTCACCAGTTCGCATCACAGTTTCCGGTGCCGCAGGGCAAATCGGCTACGGAATTTTGTTTCGCATTGCATCTGGGCAGATGCTCGGTACAAACATACCGGTAATTTTGCAATTGCTCGAAGTGACGCCGGCGTTGGGTGCGCTGAACGGCGTAAAAATGGAACTTGAAGATTGCGCGTACTCGCCACTCGTTGATGTGATCACCACAGATGATGCCAATATCGCGTTTGGTGACGCCGACATTGCGTTGTTGATCGGTGCGATGCCACGCAAAGACGGTATGGAGCGCGCAGATTTATTGACGGCCAATGGTGGCATCTTCAAACCGCAGGGTCGGGCAATCGCCAAGAACGCCAAGAAGAATGTCAAAGTGCTGGTCGTTGGCAACCCGGCCAACACGAATGCTTTTATCGCGATGAGCAATGCGTCCGAGATTGACCCGAAGCAATTTACGGCGATGACGCGACTCGATCACAACCGCGCGGTGGCACAACTTGCACAACGAGTTGGCAAGCCGGTGACGGCGATCAAGAAGATGACGATTTGGGGAAACCACTCGGCGTCGCAGTATCCGGATATTTACAACTGCGAAATTGACGGCAAGAACGCGGCGACTGTTGTCAACGACGAAACTTGGGTGCGTGAAACATTTATTCCGACTGTTGCCAAACGCGGCGCGGCGATTATCAAGGCGCGCGGTTTGTCATCGGCGGCGTCGGCCGGCACCGCGGCAATGGATCATGTGCGCAACTGGGTGCAAGGCACACCGACAGGCGACTGGGTCAGTATGTCGGTGCCCTCAGACGGCAGTTACGGCGTGCCTGCGGGTTTGATTTCGTCGTTTCCGTGCACATGCACAAACGGCGAATACAGCATCGTGCAGGGTTTGCCGATCAATGACTTCAGTCGCAAAATGATTGATGCTTCGGTTGCCGAGTTGATCGACGAACGCGACGCAGTGCGCAGTCTGGGACTCGTTTAGAAATTCGTGTTGGCGTTGACGGCTGAAAAGACGGCGTCGAGCGCGAGAAATAACGGCTGAGTTGCAATCACACGTTCGTGGTCGCCTTTGAAACGAATTTTGCCGCTGATGAAGGCTTCTTGGGCGTTGATTTTGCCTGTGGCGACGCCTACCGCAGTTGCCCAGTCTTGCGTGAATGCAATATCTGAAACTTTTGCCGGCCCAGTGGCGAAACTTATTTTGCCGTCGCGCGACTCGAGATGATATGTGACGTCACCGCGCGGTGTGCCGGTGACGATCTGCGTGACAGAGATAGAGTTCTCACGCGCAACGGCGATGATCTCGCTGTTTGCATTGATGCTGTCGGCGACCACTGTAATCCACTCGTTGCTGAGATAGTCAACGCGGGCTGACATGAGTCGTGAAAACTGCCGACTAAGCAGCAACCATGCTGACTGATTTGCGACGCGAGAACATGATTGAAATGACCAAGATCACGAGTGAAACACCGGCGATGCTCAAGCGAGCAGTGTCGTTGTCTTTCAAGTTGATGATTGCCGGCAAGATTAAAAGCGCGACCAAGTTCATAACTTTGATCAACGGGTTGAGCGCAGGCCCAGCAGTGTCTTTGAATGGGTCGCCAACCGTGTCGCCGATCACGGCTGCCTTGTGGGCATTTGAGCCTTTGCCGCCGTGATGACCGTCTTCGATGTATTTCTTGGCGTTGTCCCATGCGCCACCGGCGTTGCTGAGATAATTGGCCATCAACTGGCCAGTCAAAATAACACCAGCCAAGAACGCGCCGAGTGCCGCATAACCAATGCCAAAGCCGACGATGACCGGCGTGAGCACCGCAAGCAGAGCAGGCGTTGTGAGTTCGCGCAACGATGCCGCTGTGCAGATGTCGATGACTGGGCCGTAGTCAGGTTGTTTGGTGCCAGCCATAATTTTGCCGTCTTTAAACTGGCTACGAACTTCTTGCACGACGACGCCAGCGGTGCGACCGACTGCGCGAATCGCGAGTGCCGAGAACATAAATGCAATCGATCCGCCAATCAGCAGACCAATAAATGTTTTTACATCTGAGACGTTGATCTGTGTTTCAACCGCAGTGAAAATATCTGAGCCTTCGAGCTTTTCGCCGATCAACTCTTTTGATTTTTTGAATACACCGATGTTCTCTTCGGTGTACTTGAGGCCGAGTTCGCCGGCGATTGTTTCGATGTATGAAGCGAACAACGCAACTGCCGCGATAACAGCCGAACCGATGGCGAAGCCTTTTGTTACGGCTTTGGTTGTGTTGCCGACTGCGTCGAGGCTGACCAGAATTTTGCCGGTCTCGCCGTGCAGTTCGCCGGCCATTTCGGCGATGCCTGCGGCGTTGTCTGAAACGGGGCCGAAAGTATCTTCAGACACGATTACGCCGGTTGTGGCGAGCATGCCCATGCCGCAAAGTGCGACGAGATAGAGCGAGAACTGAATGTTTCCGCCACCCATCCAGATTGTTGTGCCGAGTGCGACGGCGATGCACAAAATTGCATACACCGACGATTCGAGACCCGACGCAGTGCCCGCGAGCACGACGGTTGCCGGGCCAGTCTCGGTGCTTTCGGCGATTTCTTTTACCGGGCCATATTCGGTGCCGGTGAAATATTCGGTGAGTCGGCTCAAGACTTGAGCAAGAATTAATCCGACGAGCACGGCGCCGAACACACGCCAACCTGTGTTGGTGAAACCAGTTTTCTCAAGTTTGTCGTTGCCGACATAATAAGTAGCCAATAAGTACGTGCCGATCACGGTGATGATGCCAGCGGTGAGAAAGCCACGATTGATTGGCTTCAATGCGTTTGTTTCGCCATCACGTGCGCGCACGGCGAAAACGCCGGCGATTGATGCGACGACGCCGATGGCGCGTGCAGCAAGTGGGAAGACGAGACCGAGTGCTGGGTTCAAACTAATTGAGTTGAACGCGGCGACACCAAGAATGATCGAGGCAACGAGAGTAACTTCGTAACTTTCGAACAAGTCAGCAGCCATACCCGCACAGTCGCCGACGTTATCGCCGACATTGTCGGCAATTGTTGCCGGGTTGCGCGGGTCGTCTTCTGGGATGCCCGCTTCAACTTTGCCGACGAGGTCGGCGCCGACATCGGCCGCCTTGGTGAAGATTCCGCCACCGACGCGCAAGAACAATGCGAGAAGTGAACCGCCAAAGCCGAAACCGATGAGCATTGCCGAACTTGTATTTTGAAACAGTGCGATGATGATTGTCGCGCCGAGCAAACCGAGACCGACGGTGAACATGCCGGCAACGCCACCTGTGCGGAATGCAACTTGCAATGCTTGCTTCATCGAACCACGCTTGGCCGCTGCAGCCGTGCGCACGTTGCCACGAGTCGCGAGTGTCATGCCGATGTAGCCGGTTAATCCTGAAGCAACGCAACCGAGAACAAAAGCGATTGTGCGATACAAACCTGAACTTACAAACGATAGCGCTGACTCACCACCTGGTTTGTCGATCGCCACCGAGGTTAAAAATACGACTGCGCCGACGGGCACGAGAATCATCCCGATTGTGCGGAACTGGCGTTTCAAATATGCCCACGCGCCAACTTGAATCGCCGCCGCGATTTCTTTCATCTTGTCGGTGCCTTCGTCTTGTTGCAGAACCTTGACCATCAGATACCAGCCGACGAGCAGCGCGAGAACTGCTGATCCACCGGAGAGCCACAAAATGAGCCACTCACCACCCTTGAGGGTGAAGTCTTGCCAGCCGCCTTCGGATGCAATTAGTACGCTCACTTGATATTTCTCCAGTTTCTTTTGGGTTAGCCACGTTGCTAACCCGTGTTATGTGTCTCGGAAAGTATAAAGAATCTGGGGCGACTAATGCGAATGCGCGGTTTTGCGATCTCTCAAAAAACGGTCCAAAAATGCGGTGTTTTAGGGCTGCTTCTCGGGCTCAATGAGACACGGTTCACGCTGTCTCGAAGGCCGTAAACGTCGGTCGGTTGGGGGCCGACTACTAGCGTGAAGTAAACATCTATGGCGCAAACAATCACAAGACCGAGCCGTTCGCGAGAACCAGTCACGGGTACGGCGCTTTCGTCCCGCAAAAAGAGATCGTTTTTGGCCGACCTTTATTCGACCGCTGTCGGCAAAAAATATGCCATGGCAATTTCTGGTATCGCCTTGATGGGTTTCGTGTTCTTTCACATGCTCGGCAACTTAAAGATGTATCTTGGCGCCGCAGAAATTAACAGTTATGCCGAGTTCCTGAAGAAACTTTTGTATCCGCTTGCACCGAAAGGTGCGGTGTTATGGATTTTTCGGGGCGGTTTGTTGGCGATGCTCGTGTTGCACTTGCATGCGGCATGGTCGTTGACGGTGATGAACCGTCAAGCGCGACCCGTGAAATATCAATCGCCACGAGATTACGAAGTTGCGAATTTTGCGAGTCGCACGATGCGATATAGCGGAATGATCGTTGCAAGTTTCTTGACCTGGCATCTTTTGGATCTGACCTTTGGAGTGGTAAACACCGTCGGCGCCGAAGGCACGTTCGTGCGTGCAGAGGTTTATGAAAATATCGTGAGAAGTCTGAGTCGATGGCCGGTTGCCGCGTTTTATATTCTTGCGAACTTGTTGCTCGGCATTCATCTACGACATGGTGCTTGGAGCATTTTTCAATCACTTGGCTGGAACAACCCGCGGTTCAATGCTTGGCGTTGGACGTTTGCGACGGCGTTCGCCGCAATTGTCGTTGTTGGTAATGTTTCGTTTCCGATTGCGGTGCTTTTGGGCATCGTCAAGGTCTAGTCGTTTAGTTTGGTGGTGGATCGATCATGAGCACAGTTTTAAACGCCAAGGTTCCTGCTGGTGAGTTACGCGACAAGTGGGACAACTACAAAGCCGACGCCAAACTCGTCAACCCGAACAACAAGCGCAAGTTCAAAGTAATCGTCGTCGGCACTGGCTTAGCCGGCGCGTCGGCTGCGGCGACACTGGCCGAACTTGGTTATCAAGTCGATGCGTTTACGTTTCATGACTCGCCACGTCGGGCACACTCAATCGCCGCTCAAGGTGGCATCAACGCCGCCAAAAACTATAAGGGTGATGGTGACAGCATCAATCGTTTGTTCGTTGACACGATCAAGGGCGGCGACTTTCGCAGTCGCGAGAGCAATGTGCATCGCTTGGCGCAAGTTTCAGTTGACATCATCGACCAGATGGTCGCCCAAGGCGTGCCGTTTGCCCGCGAGTACGGCGGCATGCTCGACAACCGCAGTTTTGGTGGCGCACAAGTCAGCCGAACTTTTTATGCACGTGGACAAACTGGTCAGCAGTTGTTGCTCGGTGCGTACCAGCAGTTAGCACGTCAGATTGGGCTCGGGGGTGTGCGTTTGTTCAATCGCTCCGAATTGGTCGACGTTGTCGAGGTTGACGGACGCTGCAGCGGCATCGTCGTGCGCGATTTGTTGACAGGCGAAATCACTTCGCACGCGGCGCACGCAGTGGTCATGGCCACTGGTGGTTACGGCAATGTTTACTTTCTGTCGACGAACGCGATGAATTGCAATGTGACTGCAGCGTGGCGCGCGCATCGCCGCGGGGCGATGTTTGCGAATCCGTGCTTCACACAAATTCACCCGACTTGCATTCCTCAAAGTGACGAGTCGCAGTCGAAACTGACGCTGATGAGCGAGTCATTGCGCAATGACGGACGAGTTTGGGTGCCGAAAAATGCCGATGATGCACGACCCGCCGAACAAATTCCCGAAGACGAGCGCGATTATTATCTCGAGCGTTTGTATCCGAGTTATGGAAACTTGGCGGCGCGAGACGTTTCTTCGCGTGCAGCCAAGCGACTTGTCGATAAAGGCCACGGCGTTGGGCCGCTAAAAAATGGAGTGAATCTCGACTTTTCGGCGGCAATTGCGCGACTAGGTCGCGATGTTGTGCAAGAGCGCTATGGAAACTTGTTTCAGATGTATGAGCGCATTGCTGGCGAAGATCCGTACTCGACTCCGATGCGAATTTATCCAGCGACCCATTACACAATGGGCGGATTGTGGGTCGACTACGAACTTGCAACGACGATTCCTGGTTTGTATGCCGCTGGCGAGGCAAATTTTTCTGACCACGGCGCAAATCGACTTGGGGCGAGCGCTCTTATGCAAGGTTTGTCCGATGGTTATTTTGTGTTGCCGTACACGATTAGCAACGGTCTTGCGCCATTGCTCAATAAGCCCGCACCGACAACAGACCACCCGGCATTTGTGCAAGCCGAAACTGAGGCGCGTGAGCGTTTTAACGGATATCTGAATGTCAAGGGCACACGCTCACCAGATTGGTTTCATCGCGAACTGGGCAAAATTATTTGGGACTACTGCGGTATGGAGCGCACTCAACAGGGTCTTGAAAAAGCACTCTCGGAGTTGCCGGCGCTTTATAGCGAATTTAAAAAAGATCTGCGTGTGACTGGCACCGGTGAAAGCGTAAATCAAACACTTGAAAAAGCCGGGCGAGTCGACGATTTCTTTCAGTTGGGCATGTTGATGTGTCGCGATGCGCTTGATCGAGAAGAAAGCTGTGGTGCTCATTTTCGTAGCGAGTATCAAACCGATGACGGTGAGGCTCTGCGAAACGACCAAGACTTCTGCCATGTTTCGGCATACAACTCGACTGGTGATCCGATGAGCCCAGATTTGGTCAAAGAGTCACTGGTTTTTGAGACCGCGCAACTTGCCACGAGGAGTTACAAGTGAAATTGATCAACGACCTCAAGCTAAAAGTTTGGCGTCAAGATGGTCCCGATGCCGCAGGGCATTTCGAGACGCATGTTGTCGAAAAAGTCAGTGACGAAGCGTCGTTTCTCGAGATGCTCGATCAATTGAACGAGCGATTAATTGGCGAGGGCAAAGAAGCAGTTGTTTTTGACCACGATTGTCGTGAAGGAATTTGCGGCACTTGTTCGTTGATGATCAACGGGCGGGCACATGGTCCACAAAGAGCGACGACGACTTGTCAATTGCATATGCGCACATTCAAGAGCGGCGACGAAATCGTGATCGAGCCGTGGCGTGCGGCTGCGTTTCCGATAATCAAAGACTTGATGGTTGATCGCTCTTCGTTTGATCGCATTATTGAAGCGGGTGGCTTTATCACCGCGCCGACGGGTGGTGCGCCCGATGCGAATTTGATTCTCGTGCCAAAACCTGTTGCTGATGCGGCAATGGATTCTGCTGCTTGCATTGGTTGTGGGGCGTGCGTCGCCGCGTGCCCGAATGGCGCTGCGAGTTTGTTTGCTGGCGCCAAGATTTCGCATCTCAATGTTTTGCCACAAGGACAAAGCGAGCGATACAAGCGTGCCGAGGCGATGGTGCACGCCATGGATGATCAATTCGGTTCGTGCACGAATCACGGTGAATGTTCGGCAGCGTGCCCGAAAGAGATTTCGCTTGATGTAATTGCGATGATGAACTCTGATTTTAGAAAATCAAAGTCCAAGAATCGCAAAGCACTCAGCCGCGGCTGAGTTGCGCGATTCGTAATTACAGGGGGGAAATAAATGTTGGGTGACTTGGCGAACTGGGTGCAAGATGTAATTAATCAGTTCGGCTATTTCGGTGTCGCGTTGTTGGTTGTAATTGAAAATGTGTTTCCGCCGATTCCGTCGGAAATTGTTTTGCCGTTTGCTGGGTTCGTTGCCCAGCAAAGTGCCGATGCTGTCAAATTGACGCAAAGCGACACGACTGTTGTTGGCATGATGATCGCGGCGACTGTTGGCTCGGTTGTTGGTGCGTTGATTCTCTATTTTGTTTCTGCGGCAATCGGGCCAGAGCGATTGCGAACTTTTGTCGAGCGGTTCGGCAAGTGGTTTGGTGTCAAGAGCACAGATCTCGTGCGGGCCGAAGCGTGGTTTGATCGGCGATCCAATGCCGCCGTTTTGGTCGGTCGATGTGTGCCGTTGATTCGTTCAATCGTTTCGATACCTGCTGGTTTCAGGCGAATGAAGTTGACGAGTTTTGTCGTGCTGACGGCAATCGGCAGTGCCGTGTGGAACATTGCGTTGATCGGCGCTGGTGCCGTGCTCGGCGATCAATGGGAGCGCGTCGGTGAATATGTCGGCGTGTTTCAGTGGCTCGTGATCGTGGCAATTTTAATGTTGCTCGTGCGATTTGTGGTTTCACGGGTGAAGAATCGCCGCCGTCAAAACGGCATAACCTCGTAAAAGTTATTAATGCTTGCGTCTGATATCAAACCAGTCGCGATGACATTGCGTAATGGAGTGCAAGAGTCGTGGCACCACGGTGCCGTGGTGTGCCTAGAGCGCGACGGGTCAATTGCCTTTAGCGTTGGGTCGCCACAGGCAATTATCTTTCCGCGGTCGTCGACGAAGCCATTTCTCGCTACCGCGATGGTCGCGGCAGGTTTGCAGTTGCCGCCGAATTTGCTCGCACTTGTGTGCGCCAGCCACGATGGTCGGCCCGAGCATTTGCAGGCTGCGCGCGAAATTTTGGGTAGTGCCGGATTAGACGAAACAGCGTTGCGCAACACCAAAGATTTGCCGCTTGATGATGATGCGGCGCGCGAAGTCGTGCGCGGTGGCGGTGTGGCGACGGCGCTGCAAATGAATTGCTCGGGTAAACACTCTGGAATGTTGGCAACTTGCGTTGCTTGCGGCTGGGCAACAGATGAAAGTTATTTAGATCGCGATCACGAATTGCAAAAATTGATAACCGCGATGATGCCCGAGATGATCGGTGAAGAAGTCGCGAATATCGTCGTCGACGGTTGTGGCGCACCTGCGCACGCGATGACGCTTGCAGGTTTGGCGCGAGGGTTTCGTAATGTCGCAATGTCAAATATTGGGTCACCTGCGCGGGTGGTTGCTGACGCAATGCGTGAGCATCCGCAAATGGTGGGCGGACCAACACGCGATGTGTCGTTGTTGATGGCGGGCATTTTGGGTCTTGTCGCCAAAGACGGTGCCGAAGGTGTTTATGCGGCAGCGCTACCTGACGGTCGGGCGATCGCGTTGAAGATTGCCGACGGAGCAAATCGCGCGCGACCACCTGTCATGCGTGCGGCGCTTTCGGCGTTGGGTATTGATATTTCGGGCGTCGATGAGCGGGCGTTTGCGTCGCCGATTTTCGGGCACGGTCGGGTTGTAGGTGAAGTGCGGGTTTTGGATAATCTGCTCACAGTATGACGTTGCATCTGCAGACGCAAAACTTTTTAGCCTTACTCGCTTCGCGACCTGAACCGCCGCTCGAAAAGATGACGCCCGTTGAGGCGCGTGAGATGCAGTTGCGTTATTACAGACCCAGTGACTATGAGATTTTCTCGCGACGCGATATCGACGCGGGCGGTGTGCCGACGCGTTTGTATCTGCCGTCTGCCGAAAAAAATTTAGGGCTGTGTGTTTTTATGCATGGTGGTGGATGGGTGATCGGCACGCTGGACTCGCATGACGACGTGTGTCGGCGAATCGCGGTGCAGTCGGGGCAGGCGGTGTTGAGTGTTGATTATCGCATGGCGCCGGAGTTTCCGTTTCCGACGCCGCTTGAAGATTGCATCGCTGCGACTCGTTGGGCGCGCGATAACGCCGCATCGTTGGGTTGTGATGCGAGTCGAATGGTCGTGTGCGGCGACTCGGCTGGCGGAAATTTGGCGACGCTTGTGGCTCAGCATTCGGGTGTTGCATTGAAAATGCAGTTGCTTGTTTATCCAGCTACAGATGCGCGTTGTATCACCGAGAGTTATCGCAATAATCGTGAGGGCTTGTTGCTAACTGCAGCCGCGATGGATTGGTTTTTTGGACACTATTTGTCGGGCGGCAAAGGCAGTGCTGATGACCCGTTGGTTTCGCCGTTGTTGGCTAGCGACGCGGTGTTAGCCAAGATGCCGCCGACTTTGGTGATTACAGCCGAATATGATCCGCTATGTGATGAGGGCGAGCAATATGCGCAGAAACTAACGGCACTCGGTGTGCCGACAAGTTGTGTCCGCTATCACGGGCAGATTCATGCGTTTTTGAATTATGGCATTTTGCTGGATGACGGCTATTTGGCGATCGCCCAACTTGCCGACGCCGTCCGGCGTTCATGTACTAGTTAATAGTTTCGTTGGTGCGATCGCGCGGGGCAAAGAACTTGCGAACAATCGGCTCAAAATGTTCGAGCGGTGCGCTCTTGTAATCAGGGTCAAAAGCAACTTGGTCATACTTGGCGCAAAATTCGGCGGTGTAGTCGAAGTATTCACTATCGCGGTAGTTGTCGCGTGCGTTCGGGTCTAATCCAATATGTTGCCAAAAAAAGTATCCCTGAAAAATGCCGTGGTGCGCGACCAGCCAATGATTGGCTTTCGATACCGCGGGCTCGACAATCGCAGCGGCAACTGCGGCGTGGTTGTAGGGCGAGAGGTTGTCGCCGATGTCGTGCACGAGAGCGCACAGAATATATTCTTCGTCGCGGCCGTCGCGTTCGGCGCGGGTCGCAGTCTGCAGGCAGTGCTCGAGGCGATTGACCGGAAAGCCGCCGAAGTCGTGGCGCAGGTATTCGAGTTGTTCGATGAGCCTGTCGGCCACGTGCGATTGTGTGACTCGAAGTTGCACCATGATGTTGTCCCAGTCGGCCTTGGTCGACTCGCCGAACGAGGTGAATTTCGCTCGCGTGTCGTTTTTGTCTTGGGTTGAGGCATCAGGTGTCATGGTTTGAGAGTAGTTCGGATCCGAGAACTTGACATTGTGCGGACGTGATTTTCTCGATGCTGATCCTGGGGCCGCGCGTGTCTGGCGTCACAGCAAATGGCGTAAATTGAGCCTTTTGGCGGGTATCCACGCCTGGCGTGTTGCGTATCCCTAAGTTTTTTGTAGCAGGAAACTCCTGCAGAAAAAGGAGAAATTGATATGGGCTTTTGGGCAGCATTTGGACAACTTGTCCTGTTAGCAATCCTGCTTGGCGCAGTCACGACCGTAGTTGATTCGGTTCTTGGCGTCGTCGGGTTGGGTGCAATGATTAAAAAGATTCCAGTGGTTGGATCGAATTGGACTCTCATCGTCAGCATTTTGATGATGGCAGTGCTTGATTACAGTCCGCTTACCTACTGGGGCATCGAGTTAAGTGGTTGGGATGGCTGGATGGGCACCGTTGCAAGTGGCGCAATCATCTGTGGCATGGTTCCAATGAAGGATGCCGTAATCTCAATGATTAGCAAGGGATTCCGAATGTAAGCAGCGGTTTTCCGCAACTTACGAATTCGAATTCGCGTTTTCTACGCGTTTTCTACGCGTTTTAGTGATCGGGCCGCCGGGTTATCCGGCGGCTCTTTCATTTATAAGGTTCCCGCTGGTCATTGCTCGTAGATCGGTCGCCTAGCCGGCTGTTGGTGCTTATTGCGATAGTTTTGTAGCTAGATGAACGCGCCAGCCAAGAAACTCGGCACTGTCAGCATGCTCTGGTCGCTGCTGCCGCGAAAATCGCGCCTGGCAATGCCGGTGCTGATGCTGATGGTCTTGTTGGGCACGTTTATTGAGGCCCTGGGTATCGGCTTGGTCATCCCCGTAATGACGACCATTAGCAAGGGTGGCACTGGTAGTAGCAGTTCGATTTTGCAGCCGATTTTTGATCGCCTCGGAATCCGGTCGGTTAGCACCATGGTCGGTGCATCGGTGCTCCTTCTGGGGGCGGCGTTCTTGGTCAAAAACATCTACGTACTGTTCTTGAGTTGGCGTCAAGCGCGGTTTTCGAATGCTGTGTCGCAATATTTGGCAGCGACGCTTTTTAAGTCATTTTTGCGCCGCCCATATACATTTCATTTGCAGCGCAATTCGTCTGAACTGCTAAACGTCGTGCAGCAAGAAGTTGGCATGACAGTCGGTTTGATTTCGGGGTTCATGGCATTGATGACCGAATTCTTGGTTGGTAGTTCAGTCGCCGGTCTGATGTTTTTCACTGAGCCTGTCGCTGCGACTGCGACTATGTCTGTGCTGATCTTCGGCACGATGATTTATACACGAATAACCAAGCCTCGGATGAAATATTTTGGGCAGTTGCGACAAAAGATAGAACCACCGCGCACCAGATTTTTATTACAGGGTTTCGGTGGAGTAAAAGATGTTCAAGTGCTCAGTCGTGGAGATGACTTTTCTACTCAGTTTGAAAAACAAAATTTGCTAGTGCAAGATGCCCAGTTAAAGTCGGGAATCTTACGTGCTGCTGTGCCGATGTGGACTGAAATGTTGGCGATGACCGGTTTGATAGTTGTGATCTGGGTGATGATTTGGCAAGGGCGCACTCCAGAAAGAATCATTCCGTTACTGGGTTTGTTCGTAGTTGCAACTTGGCGTTTCGTCCCGTCAATTAACAAAGTAGTTGGTTTAGTGAACAACATTCGCTATTCGTTGCCCGCCGTGGAGTCGTTGTACAACGAGTTTGAATACATCAAAAAACAGAGCGAGATTGTCAAGACACAGGCAGTATTCACCGACAAGATTGAGATGCGAAATCTGACATTCAGTTATGCCAACACACCAGCGCCGAGTTTGCGAAATGTAAACATTGTTGTGCGCAAGGGCGAAACAGTTGGCTTCATCGGGCCGTCGGGTGCGGGGAAAAGCACCTTGGTGGATGTGATCCTCGGATTATTGCCACCCAGCTCGGGCGAACTTTTGGTTGACGGCGTGAACATGCACGAGCACAACATCGAGTGGCAGTCGACGATTGGCTACGTGGCCCAAGCGATCTATCTCACTGACGACACGATTCGCCGCAATGTGGCTTTCGGCATCGCTGAAAACGAAATCGATGATGGTGCCCTCGAGCGCGCTCTAAAGTCGGCGCAACTTTGGGAGTTTGTTCAAGGATTGCGAGACAAAACGCATGCAATCGTCGGTGAACGTGGTACTCGTGTTTCGGGTGGGCAGCGCCAGCGCATCGGCATCGCCCGCGCGCTGTATCACGAGCCGCAGGTTTTGGTGCTCGACGAAGCAACCAGCAGTCTTGACATTGAAACAGAAACCGAAGTGATGAGCGCAATTCGCGCGCTGCAGGGCTTCAAAACGATTTTGATCGTGGCGCACCGCTTGTCAACGGTGCAACATTGTGATCGGGTTTACAAAATTGAGGATGCGAGGATCGTCGGCGAGGGCACGCTCGAAGAATTGACAAAGACGGCTGGCTAGCTAGTTCGCGGTCGTTGGTTGCGCAGTGTTGCGAGAGAGGTCGCGCAGGGCGGGCAGAGAGAGGGTGAGCAACGCGACAACAGTGAATAGCACAGCGATTACGGCAAAAGTTTGCTGCAGCCCAAAGCCTTCGACCGCCAAGCCAACGACTACTTGCCCGATCGGCGGGGCGGCGTAAAGCGCCGACATCTGCACGCCATAAACCCGGCCTTGCATTTCAGTGGGCACCCGACTTTGAATCAGCGTGTTCCATAAAGGATTAAACGGCCCCCAAATCGCGCCCATCAGAAAGCCGGCGAGCACGAAAACGAAAGTCGACGGCAACCACACCATTGGCACAACGGTCACAGCCACACCGATCATCACTCCACACAAGATCGTATACCGTGAAAACCGTCGAGCAATCACGCCGTAACTAAACGCACCGAGCACCATGCCGCCAGCCATCGCCGTCATTGTCGCACCCAGACCGCCGGCATCGCCGAGGCGTTCAAAATGCACCGGCAAAATCACCATCTCGATTGGCATGTACACAGCCGAGGTGAACATAAAAATTATCGTCAAACTAAACAGCGCACGATCGGCATGCAGCGCGCGAAACCCAGCGATAGTTGCTTGCCAAAAATTCTCACGCGGTGAGTCTGCATCGTGCGTTTCGTTGGTCGCATCGACAACCCGCATCAACATCACGCTGATTGAAGCGACAAGAAACAACAAACTTGTCGCGAACATTGCGTCAACTGGTCCGACAAATTTGATCAGCATCGCACCGATTGCCGGGCCAATCGCCCAACCCACCGCGAAGAAACCTTCGTGGCGACTATTCGCTGTTTCGAGTTTGATTGACGACGCGTTTGCAGCATTAGGGATCAGCGCCTTGCGCGCCGTATGACCCGCAGGATCAAACACGGCGCCGAGCACAGCCAACGCCGCGATCCATGCATAGGTCAGCGAACCAACTCGGTCGACAACGACGAACAACAACACAGATACGGCCGAAAGCACATCTGCATAAATCGAAACTTTGCGTCGACCGATGCGATCAATCAGCGTGCCGACGAACGGCGACACCACGATGCCGGGCAGACTGACAAGCGCGCCAAGCAAACCTGCAGCGGCGGGCGAACCCGTGCGATCTAGCACGAGCCATGGCACCGCGATCATCACGATGCCGTTGCCGACGCCAGATGCGATGCTCGAAACCTGCAACATTACGAACGGCAGCAAGCGCTTCATTGTTCAAGTTTAATTAGTCAGCGCGCGCATTAAGCGCGTCGGGGGTGAATTACTTCCAGCTTAAAAGTTTTTCGAGATCACCAAAATCAAACGGACCACTGCAGGCCAAGATCACATGCTCGGCGCCAACCTGTTTGTATTGTTCGAAAATTTCAGGCGTAACTTCTTTCGGATAAATCGCCACTGTGCGTTCGATTTCACGCGAGTTTCGTCCGACTTTCGCACACCATTCATCAAGGATCTTTATTTTCTTGCCGTAACTCTCTGGTGGGCCAAAATAGTTGTATTGATCGGCGTATTGCGCAACAAGTCGCAGCGTAACTTTCTCGCCACCACCACCAATCATGATCGGCATTTTTCCGCGCACCGGTTGCGGGTTCAATTTCGCCAGTCGCTCTTGAATCACAGGCAACCCAGCCTCGAGCAATTTCAATCGCTCGATCGCCGTGCCGAAGTGATATCCGTATTCTTTGTAGTCGCGTTCAAACCAACCCGAACCGACGCCGAGCACGAAGCGTCCTTCGCTGATGTGGTCGATCGTGCGCGCCATATCGGCCAACAATTGCGGATTGCGATAAGTGAAACACGAAACCAACGCCCCAATCTGCGCATGACATGTGTCAGCAGCCATCGCTGATAGCAACGAATAGCACTCAAAGTGTGTCGCCTCTGGGTCACCCGAAAGCGGATAAAAATGATCCCAAGTCCAAATGCTGTCGACACCCATTGCATCTGCCGTGCGCCACGCGGCACGCATTTCTTTGATATTTGTGGCCTGTGGCCAAAGTTGCACACCTATTTTCATAGTCAAACAATACAACTAGTATCTACTCAAAGGCGTACTGCAAATTTTGGAGGATGACCATGCGCATCAAAAAATCGTTCCTCGCAATCGCACTCGGGTTTTCGCTTGTCGGGGGCGTCACGCAGGTGCCAACAGCTAGTGCAGTCGTCGAGTGGGGGCTCACCGAAGACGCCGTGTCACTTGATCTTACAGGTGCTTCGCCACACGTTGAACGCACGGGCAACGCCGACCGACTTTGGCACCCGAGTCTCGCCGGAGTGATTGTTAGTGATTGCACCGACGCTGGTGCGTGTGCGAGTGTGCCCGTTACGGGGCGCTTAGGTAACGACTTCACGGCGATCACACTGCCCAATGGCAATCGTCGCGCCTACTTCGTTGACGAATCTCCAAATGCTGCCACAAAATCTGTATCTTCTTCCGCTTGTTTGACGGCGGCATGCACGGCAGTTGGCACATCAACTGTTGCCGCAGCAGAACTTGTCGTCTCGCGAAATGTTAAAGCGTGGGGAGTACCCGATGCTGTCGTCACACCCGACGGCAAAGTGCGTCTATATGTAGTCGAATCACCGACGCTGAGCAGTAACTGTCCAGAGAAAGTCGCGAGTTACATTTCAAGCGACGGCATCTCGTTCACGAAAGAAGCAGGTTGGCGTCTTGAAGGTGGCTATGTCGACACCGAAGTTCTGCGTGCCAAAGATGGCGACTGGGTGATGGTCATGGCCGACGGCCCTGGTTGCGGCGATGGCGTGCAAAAACTCTATATGTCGACCTCGAACGATGGTCTCACTTGGGCAAAACCGCAAAAGATTTCAGGTTCTGATCTTCGTCGCCTCGACCCGACTGGATACGAAGTCTCGACGAATGTGTTTCGTGTTTATTATGCGACCGCAGTTGCCGGAGCACTTGGTGATGTTACATATACGATCAAGCGCGGCATGATTGCGATAAAACAGTCGTCTGCTGAAGTTGCAATCACTGGCGGCAAGAAAGCAACAACAAAGACAACCATCACTTGCGTAAAAGGCAAGACCACCAAAAAAGTGACCGGCGCAAATCCAAAATGTCCAAGCGGCTACAAAAAGAAATAGTTGGTTGATTTTTAGCGTGCTTTAGCAATCGCAGTTTCAGTCAGCGACTGAACCTCGGCCAAACTTGCAGCACGCGGATTCGTACGCGCCGCCGAATCTTTCAGCGCTTTGCCGGCGATTCGTTCTGCACAATCTGCCGGCACGCCGATTTCGCCTAACGACTTTGGAATCTTGATCTCGTCGAGCATCGCTTCGACCGAATTAATAAAACCAGATACCGAGTGATCCGGCATATTCATCGCCTGGGCCATGCGTTGCACCTTGTCTTGCATGCCGGGCAAATTAAAGCGCAACACCACCGGCAGAATGATCGCGTTTGTTAGACCGTGATGTGTGTTGTACTCAGCACCAACCATGTGCGAGATTGCGTGAACAAGGCCAAGACCTTTCAGAAACGAAATGCCAGCCAAACACGAACCCACGTGCATGCCTCCGCGCGCGGTCAAATTTGTCGGCTCGGCCACGGCAATCGGCAACCAAGTTGAAATCAGACCCAGCGCTTCGAGTGCCAAACCATCACAAAGCGGATTAAAACCCGGCACCAGAAAAGATTCAATTGCGTGAACCATTGCATCGACCCCTGTCCATGCAGTTAGATTCGCCGGCAAACCGATTGTTAATTCAGGGTCGAGAAGCGCAAGCGATGGTTTTAAATTTGGGTGCCACACACAAAACTTCATCGCTTTTTTCGAATCAGTAACCATGCCGGTGCTTTCGGTCTCGGCCCCCGTGCCAGCAGTTGTAGGGATTGTTATCAGTTTCGGAAACTCAGAACCACGGTCAATTTTCGGGGCTGGTTTTTCAAATTCAAAATCCCAAAGATCGATCGAATTATTCGCCGTCAAACAAATCGCCTTGCCGCCATCCATGGCACTGCCACCACCAATCGCGATAATTGCGTC